>JAFGIA010000065.1 GCA_016929795.1 Anaerolineae bacterium | reverse complement strand
GTCGATCGCCGAGGCACACCCCCAGGCCGTGCCCCCCGGCCTGCGCACCCGCCTCCACCTCCAGTGGCGCACGCTCTGGTACTATCGAGGCGACCTGGAGCGCACGCTCACTGCCGACCGCGCTGCCCTCGCCGCCGCCCGCCGCGAAGGCGACCTGGTCGCCGAGCTGCAAGCGCTGTGGCACCTGGCCCACGACGAGACCCAGGTCGCTGCCGGAGGTCCGTCGGGCCTGCAGGCCGAGGCACTGGCCCTGGCCCGCGACCTCGGGGACCCGGCCGCGCTCGCCCGCAGCCTCGCCCGCCACGGCTCCGACAGCGGCTTCCTGGCCACCCCGGCCGGGCGCGATGCCGCCCTCCAGGCATTAGACCAGGCCGTCAGCCTGGCCCGCCAGGTGGCAGACCCAGCCCTGCTCCACCACGTCCTGTGCGAGCTGTGGGGCGTCGGCCGGCTGCCCGGCGCCCGCACCGCCCTGGAAGAAGCCCTGGCCCTGATCCGCCGCCTGGGGGACCGCCGCGAAGAGGTCGGCACCCTGGCCAAGCTGGCCGACCTGATCGCCCGCCAGGGCGATTTCCCCGCCGCAGTCGAGCACGCCTGCCAGGGACTGGCGCTCGCCGAGCAGATAGACAGCCCGGCCTATGGCGCCTGGAACCGGCGGGCCCTGGGCCAGGCGTTGGCCGCGCTGGGCCAGCATGACGAGGGCGTGGCCTACCTGCGCGGCGCCGCCCGGACCTTCGAGGGGCTTAACTGGCTGCCAATGCTGGCCGGCAGCCTGCTGCGCCTGGGGTTGGCGCTCCAGATCGCCGGCGATGATGTGGAAGCAACCTCGGCATTGACACGCGTGCCGGTCCTCAGCCAGGAGACGCACGAGGTATATGAAGCTGCCTACGCCCTGGCCGCCATCGGCGAGCTGCGCCTGGCCCGCGGCGAGACCCACACCGGTGTCGAGGCGCTCGAAGAAGCGGCGGCGCTGGCCCCACAGGTCGGGCTGCCGTGGCACAGGGGCGGCACCCTGCTGCACATCGCCGCCGGCCGCCTGCTGCTCGGCCAGGTCGAGGCAGCGGTGGCCGCCGCCGAAGAAGCGATCCGTTTAGCCGGGGAAGAAGACCTGCGAGAGGTGGGTGCCCGGGCGGTGGAGCTGCGCGTGTTGGCGCAGGCGCGGTAAGAGCGATGGTCCCGCACGTCATCCGTCCCGCCGGGATCGACGACGCGCACGCGATGGCGCGCGTGCACGTGGACACCTGGCGCGCCACGTACGCCGGCATCGTGCCCGACGAACACCTGCGCAGCCTCAGCTACGACCGCTGTGCCGCGCGGTGGGTCGAGGCCCTCTCGGATCCGGCAGGCGGGACGCACGCCTTTGTGGCGGAAGCCCGGCCGGGCGGCATCGTCGCCCTGGCCTCGGGTGGTCCGCTGCAAGAACCGCTCGACCCGTTCGACGGAGAATTGTACGTCCTCTATGTGCTGCAATCCTTCCAGCGCACCGGATGTGGCACGCGCCTCGTCAACCGCGTCGCACGCGATCTGGCCGCCAGGGGCTACCACTCCCTCGTCATCTGGGTGCTGAAAGATAACCCGGCCTGTCACTTTTACGAAAGGTTGGGTGGCCGGAGAACCGCAGAAAAAATCGTCGAGATCGGCGGCCAGGCCCTGCTCGACGTCGCCTACACCTGGCCCGATCTCGCACTGTTCGGCCACGACTGACCCCCGTTCTTGACATTTTGTATTATCCCCACCGGGTAAATCATCAAACAGCCGAACAGTAAGCTTTCCCTCGCCATGCCCTACCCGATCGAGAACCGGATCGTGCTTCTCCGTGACATTTCACAGCTCAGTCCCGCCATAAGTCAGAAATAAGTTCCATGTGGTAAGCTATTCCCACCAGGTGCGACGCACTTTGCAGCGTGCGTTGCACCTGGAGCCGGCATAGTCATGGAGAAAGGAGTGGAGGACATGACCAGGAAAGCAGTTCTCGCATTCGCAGCCGTCATCATGCTAACCATCGTCCCCCTCTCGCCGGTCCATGCACAGGCACACGGCGAGTTCCTCTTGCAGCGCTGGGCCACCCAGCAGGGCAACCTGATCGGTGGCATGCTCTGGTTCGACGGCGATTTCAACGGCGATGGCCCGCACGATCTGGCCACCGTCTGGAATGACGCTGCGCCTCGAGGGCGCGTGGATCGCAGCCAACCTGAGCGACCTCTCCGGCCTCCCGGCCGCGTACGGTGACCCGGTGGCCTACGTGTGCGGCGACGGCATCAACGCCATCGTGTGCGTCGGCGCGGCCGCGATCGGCAGCCCGATCTACAAGCTGTGGCTCGGCACCAGCGGCTGGCAATGGGCCGACATCAAGGCCATCGCCGGCGCGCCCACCGCTGTTTCAGGGCTGTCAGCCTACGTGCGCGGCGACGGCGTGTCGACCGTCAACTATACAGGCTATGGCGGGCACGTGCACGAGATCCGGCTCGAAGCGACCTGGATCTGGGCCGACCTGACGGCCATTGCCAGCGTGCCGGGCACCGTGTACAGCCCCCCGCGCGGCTACGCGCGGGGCGACGGCGTCAACTGCGTCGTCTATGCTGGCAGCGACACGAGCGCCGGTCACCTCTACGAGCTGTGGCTGGGGGACGTGTGGCAGCCCTACGAGCTCACCTCGGTGCCCCATGCCGTGCCCGGTTATGCACCGATCGGCTACGTCCGCGCCGACGGAATCTCGGCCGTCGTCTACCTGGGCACAGATTGGCACATCCACGAGATCCGGCTCGACAGCGCATGGCGTGCCGCCGACCTGACCAGCCTCTCACGCGCGACGGATGCGGCCACTGCCCCCTGGCCCTACAACCGGAGTGCTATCGTGCGTGTGCACCTGCCGCTCGTGCTGCGGAGCTGGTGACCCATCCCCCCCCCTTGGGGGGGGGGCGGGGGGGGGGG
>JAFGIA010000064.1 GCA_016929795.1 Anaerolineae bacterium | reverse complement strand
GCCGAGCTGCAAGAGGTGATGGACGCGTGCCTGATGTGCGGCTACTGCCAGGCGCGCTGCGCGCTCGACAACATGGACATTTTCAGCGCCGTCCGCAAGGAGCTGCGCGCCGCCGGCTATGTGTCCCCCAAACATGAGAAAACCGCCGCGCGCATCCTGGAGCAGGGCACCCTCTTTGACCGGCCGACGCCCTACCGCCGTCCCGGCACCACGCCCCTCTACCTCGGCTGCGCCTACCAGAGCAAGCCGCACGAGGTTGCCACCATTGTCTCAGTCCTCGAAAAGGTGGGCCTCGACCCCCTGGTGTCCGATGAGGTATGCTGCAGCTACATCGTCGGCGCCGTCGGGTTCGAGGAAGAGTTCGAGCAGGCACAGGACCGCTTTCGGCAGGTTTACGGGCCACACCTCGCCAGTGAGATTCTGACCGTGTGCCCCACCTGCACCGCCACGCTGCGCAACGAGTACGGCCTGCAAGTCAAGCACGCCCTCGTCGCCGTCGCCGAGCGCCTGGAGGAAATGGACGTCAAGGCCCTCGACATGCAAGTGACCTACCACGATCCCTGCCATCTTGGCCGCATGTTGGGCGTCGTCGAAGAACCGCGCAGGATCCTCCGCGCGCTCGGGATCGATGTGATCGAGATGGAGCACCACGGCACCTTTTCCACTTGCTGTGGGGGTGGTGGTGGGCTGCTCGACGTGGACCGTAACCTGGCCGTAGAAGTATCCAAGAACCGCGTGCGCGATGCCGTCGAGGTCGGCGCGCGCACCATCGTCACCGCCTGCCCCACGTGCCAGCCCACGCTGCTGCGTGGTTCCGGACGCCTGGCGAATGAAATCGGCTACTTTGTCGATGTGCTCGACCTGTGGGAGCTGCTGGATCAAGCACTCGAATAACCAGGTGTAGACGAGGTCAGGTTTTCACCGCCAGGTCCAAAGAATACAACGGGGTTCGAGTTGCCAGGGCAGAGAAGGGGCGGCAGGTTGTCTGCCGCCCCCCCCAGGACAGAGCTAGAGCAATGACGAAACGACTGCGGGCGGTACCCGACCTGTTCTTGATGTCGGCGATCGTGTGGATCGCGTTTCTGCTGCGAATCATCCAACTGGACCTGCCCAGCTTGTGGCTCGACGAGGCGGTCACCTGGGCATTCGTGTCGGCACCGTTGGATGAGGCGATGGGCATGATCCTCGACGACTTTGTCCACCCCCCGCTTCACTATCTACTACTCCGCCCGGTTGCCGCCGTGACCCAGAGTGAGTTTGCTCTCAGGCTGCCATCCGTCATCTTGGGCGTGGTATCGATCGCCCTCATCTATCGCCTGGGGCGCGAGGTAGCGGGAGACTCTGCTCGCGCGAGACTCGTCGGCCTGCTGGCGGCAGCCCTTCTGGCCGTCAATCCCTTTCACGCGTGGTACGCGCGTGAGGCAAGAAACTACGAGCTAGCCTTCCTGCTGTCGCTGCTCGCCATGTACCTGTTTCATCGCATCCTGCGCGGTGAAAAAAAATGGGCCGCGTTCATCCTGGTGAGCGCGTTGGCCTACCTCACGCACTATTTCACACTGTTACTTGCATGGACCCAATTAATCTACTACCTGGTGCGTTTTCGCGAGCATCATCGTTCCTTTTACCGGTGGCTGCTGGCTCAAATCGTGGCAGGCATCCCGATCGCTTTGTGGGTGGGCGCGGTCATTTCGCGCGACTCGGCAGGAGCCGGAATTGGTTGGATTCCCGCTGCCAGCCCGGCTGCGCCTTTGTTCACCCTCTGGAACTTGGCCATCCTTTACGTAGAAACCGAGTGGTTGTGGTGGGGCGTCGCAGCGCTGCCCCTCTTCGCGGCCGCCCTGATTCTGGGGCTGCGGCTGCGGCCGCGGCGTGTCTTCCTGGCTCTCTGGCTGTTCCTGCCTGGCGCCAGCACCCTGCTTGCCTCGTGGGTCACGGGGCACAGCCTCTATGTCGATCGATACCTGATCATCAGCCTGCCTGCTTTCGTCTTGCTACTTGCACGCGGCCTGAGCCGGGTGCGGCGCAGTCAAGTTGTGTACACACTGAGCGCCGTACTCCTGGTCGTCTCGACAGTGGCTACGATCCGCGTTCATACCGAGCCAAAACTGTCGAAACAGGACTGGCGCGAGGCGATGCGTATTATCAACGAGCGGTGGGAACCTGGCGACCTGAGGGTAGTCGGCGGTCTTCCGGAGGTGATTCCAGCCGCATATTACCAGTCTGACCCGGGCGAACGACATCCCCCCCCCCCTTACCCTGAAGGGAATTTCCTGCTTGCCGTGATAAATCGATCGGGACTCGAGCCGTGGACGTTTCTCCATCCTCGCCCCGACGAGGACCCCTGGCTCTCTATCGTGGACCAGCATGCCCCCTCGCGCATCTGGCTGATCTGCGCCTATACCATCCACTCCAATCACAGGATCAGCTCCGGGAACGTGTTCGATGCTGTCGATCAATCGGGCAGCGTCACGAACACCTGCACGGGGGCATTCCAGGGCCAGGTCCTGGAGCAGTACGTGCTCACGGGCCTGAATGTCCTGCTGATCGACCCGGCCTCAGGAGCAGAGTAACCCTGGGATACCCACGACCCGGCGCCCGATCAGACTCGCGGCCGGCTGATGGTAAGCCGGCGCCCTACCCGCCATACATGATGCGGTTACAAACAGGGCAAAAGTGCGGCCCTTCGCCGCGCTCGACCGCGCGCGCAATCTGTGTCGGGATGTCGGTGCAGCCACACGTCTGGCAGGTC
>JAFGIA010000063.1 GCA_016929795.1 Anaerolineae bacterium | reverse complement strand
TTGAAATTGCCCACATAGCCGTGGACGTCCACCACCTCGGCGTAGCTCATCAGCTCGATGTTGGGATGCCGACCGGCATCCATCATTTTCGGCCCGAGAATTCAGGTGGCACAGTCGAGGGTGGGAAAGGTCTTGTCGAGCTGCGCCATCCTGCCGCCGATGCTCGGCTCGCGCTCCACCAGGTACACCTTGTAGCCCGCGTCGGCGATGTCGAGCGCCGCCTGGATCCCGGCAATGCCCGCACCCACCACCATAGCCGACGGCTCGACAGGGGACTTGCGCGGCTCGAGCGGTTGGTGGTGATGCACGCGCTCCACCGCCGCCGCAACCAGGTCCTTGGCCTTGTTCGTGGCCTCCTCCCCTGGCTGGTGTACCCACGACACCTGCTCACGGATGTTGGTCATTTCCAGGTAATAGGGGTTGAGATCGGCACTCGCCAGCGTCCGCCGGAAGGTCGGCTCGTGCATGCGCGGCGTGCAGGCGGCGATCACTACCCGGTCCAGGTTGTGCTCCTTGATATCATTGCGGATCGTGTTCTGGCCTGGATCAGAGCAAGAGTACTTGTTGACGCGCACCAGGGCCACATCGTCCAGCCCTTCTGCAAAGTGCGCCACCGCCTCCGTATCCACCGTGGCAGCAATGTTCGAGCCGCACTGGCAGACGTAAACGCCAATTCTCGGGTTTTTCATAAGCGCTTCCTCGATTCTAGCACCATGTTACGCTTCACCCCACTTTTTGAGCTTGGATGGACGCGCTTTCGCCTTTTCTTCCTCACCCTCTGCCTCCACCGTGCGTGCCAGGAGCGGGAAGGGCGACACGACCAGCTTTTCCAGTCCCAGGTCGGCGCGGTCGAGCCCCATCGCCAGCCCCATCAACTGGGTAAAAAAGATGATCGGCAGGTCAAACGTCGTGTTGCGGATCTGTGCCAGCTTGTCCTGGTAGAGGTCGAGCAGGAGCTGGCAGAAGGGACACGCCACGGCGACGGCATTGGCGCCCACCGCCTTGGCGTGCACCAGCACGTCGGCCGACATGTTAAAACTGACATTCTCGTGGAACATATAGATGCCGCCGCCGCAGCACTTGGTCTTGTAAGGCCAGAACACCGACTCGGCGCCGAGCCTTTCCATCAGCTCGTCCATGGCCGTGGGGTACTCTGGGTCATCGAACCCGCCCGACGGACGCGTGAGCAGGCAGCCATAGTAACACGCGATCTTGAGCCCGCGCAGCGGCTTCTCTACGGGGATGTTATCCACGCCCACATCGTTCACAATCACGTCCAGTGGGTGGCGCACCTCCGGCACGCGGTCCAACTCCCGGTTGGCGAGCGCGCCCTTCGCCTGGGCGCGTAGCTCTGCGTGATGGTTCAGATCGTGGCTGGCCTTGCGCATATTCTTGTAGCAGGCAGCGCAGGGGGCCACGATCTGATCCATGCCCATCTCTTTGGCGATCGACAGGTTGCGCGCAGCCAGGCTGTGGGGGAGCATCGGGTTGACGATGGCAGCGGCCGGCGTCGCGCCGCAGCAGTTCCAATCGGGAATCTCGAGCAGATCCATCGCCTCCAACCGGCGCGCGACTGCCTGCAGGGAGCGGTTGTACTCTTCGGCCGTGGACTCTTGACTGCACCCGGGGAAATAGGCGTATTTCATTCCTGGCGCCCCTTTCGCGCCTGGTCAGACTCGAGCCGGTAGAACATGCCCTTGATCTCGGCCCGATCCTCCACTGGTTCAGGCAGCAGGCGTAGCTTGTGCTTGAGAAACATCTTGAGCCCAACCGGCGCCATGCCCAACAGGTTAAAGGGGTTGGTTTTGAGATGGTAGCGCAGCACCAGCTCCAGCTCATAAATTCGTCCAAAGCGGCGCACGATGCGCATGAAATCGACGTTGTAGATGCGCCCCCTCCGGGCGACCCCCGTTTTGGCCGGGAAGCCTCGAATCAACGCCAGGTTGCGCAGGCGCACCATCACGTCGGTGATGTCGATGCCGCGTGGACAACGCACCGCACACGAGTAGCACGCCGCGCACGTCCACACCGTCTGGCTGGAAAGGACCTCGTCCTCCATGCCGGCCTGGATAAGGCGCATGATCGTGCGGGGCGTATAGTCCATGCCACCGGCAGGAGCGACTGGGCAGGACCCACTGCACGTGCCGCATTGATAACACACCGAGACCGCCTCCACGATCTTGGCCACCTCGGGCGAGGTCTCGTACCTGGGACGGATCGCTTCGTATTCGAACATGTTCCCCCTTCACTTACTCGTAGCCGACCCCCAAAGGCGGCGGCCAACAGCAAGTGCCCACTGCGCAGGGTGGGCTCTCGTGTTTTGCCCACGGTGATCCTATGAGGTGCATCCCTCTGGCTCATTCTGTTGTGACGGCTCATCCTATTAAAGGCGACAAGACCATTATACCGGGCTATTATAGAATAGGACATGATCTTTGTCAATAAGGGCATTTGTTCTTGGCTTGCGGCCGAAATACATTTGACAGCCAGTACCGCCCGTGCTATAGTCAAATCCTGCATCGGCTGCCGGGGCGGGCTCGATGGAAATGCGCAAAGGGGCAAAGGGATCGCCAAAGTGAAACGTCTTCTCTCCTGGCTTTTGGGTGGGCGCCTGCACTATGTGTTGGTCGCGTCCTTTTCCTTTGTCGCGGCACTGACCGTCGGCCTCAATGCACTCGCCGTCTCGCAGGTCGTACGTGACTACCTGGAAACGGCCGAGGCGGACCTGGTAGCGCGCGACATGGACCTGGCCAACGCATTCTACCAGCTCAAGCTCGACGAGGTAGCTGCCATCAGCTACCGGCTGGCGCTCGATCCATGGGTCAGCCAGGGCCTCGCTGGTGCCATCTCGGGCCAGCCTGAAGCGCAGGCGTTGATCGACCAACAGATCACCAACAAAATCACGGTCCTGGCCCTGGGGGGCACTCACCTGATCGCCGTGCTCGACGCCGACGGCAACCTCGTGGTTGGGCGGGTGGTATCTGCACAGAACGAGCTGCTGCCCATGATCTCTTTGGGTTACCTCGGCGACCTACCGATTGTTCAGGAAGCGTTGCGTAGCGGCCAACCCCAGGCTGCGACAGAGATCCTCCCCGTGGAGGCTCTGGCCCAGGCTGGCCTGGATGGGCAGGCCCTCACCCCCCTCGTCGATACGAGTCGCGCAGCCCCGGCCCCGTTCGATCCACGCGAGGGGACCGCAGGCCTGGCGCTGATAGGGGCCCACCCCCTCGTCGGGATGGATGGCGGCGTGACCGGTGTCGTCCTGTCAGCCCACCTGCTGAACAACGACTTTACCCTGGTCGATCGTATCAAAGAGGTCGCCGGTGTCGACACGGTCACGATCTTTTTCGGCGACCTGCGCGTTTCGACGAATGTGACGACCGCAGAGGGCAACCGCGCGGTGGGCACGCGCGTGTCGCAGGATGTGTTCGAAACGGTGCTACAACAAGGCCGTGATTACGTGGGGCGCGCCTACGTCGTGAACGAGTGGTTCATCACCCGCTACGAGCCCCTACGCGACTACAGGGGCCAGGTGGTGGGCAGTCTGTATGTAGGCGCCCGCGAGTCCGCCTTCCGGGCTCTCGTCCAGGATGTCACCAACCGGGTGCTGATCATCGCCCTGGTGTCGATCCTGCTTGCCGGAATTGTCGCCGTGCCTGTTGCCCGGGTCATCATCCGGCCGGTCGCCGAGCTGGTGGAGGCGAACCGCCGCGTGGCGCGTGGTGATCTTGGCGCGCGGGTCAAGCCATACGGCCGGGGTGAGCTGGCCCTCTTGGGCCGGACGTTCAACAGCATGATTGAAGCCCTGCAAGAGGCGCAGCAGAAACTGATGCGCACTTTGAACAACATGGCTGAAACGCTGCAAGAGACACAGCAAGAGCTGCTGCACAAGGAAAAGCTGGCCTCGACAGGCCAGCTTGCCGCCGGTGTGGCGCACGAACTGAACAACCCACTCGGCACCATCCTGCTCTACTCCAACATTGTCTACAAAGAGATCCCGGAAGACGACCCCCATCGAGAGGACCTGCAGATGGTGATCGGCGAGACCAACCGCTGCAAAATCATCGTGCGCAACCTACTCGACTTTGCGCGCCAAAACGAGGTACTGGCACGCCCCACCAATCTCAACCACCTGCTCCGCGACCTCGTATCCAAATGGCAACAGCAAGTTGGATTCCAGGCTGTCGAGATCGTGCTCGATCTCGATCCGGAAGTGCCAGTCATCCACGCCGATCCCTTGCAGTTGGAGCAGGTCCTGACAAACCTGGCGGAGAACGCCGTCGAGGCGATGGAGCACACAGTGGGTGGCAGGTTGACCCTCCGTACCGAGTTGGCACCACTCGGCCAGGGGGTGCGCCTGTCCGTGTCCGACACCGGGCGGGGCATCTCGGAAGAGAACCGCGCCAAGCTTTTCACTCCCTTTTTCACCACCAAGCCGGTCGGCAGTGGGACTGGACTTGGCCTGGCCATCGTCTATGGCATCGTCAAGATGCACGGGGGACAGATCCAGATCCAGAGCGAAGAAGGTCAGGGAACCGCTTTCACCATCACGCTCCCATTCAAGCCGGTTGGGGCAGCCAGCCCGCCGAGCGTGTTTGGCACGATCTAGCCCGCCAGCGGCAGCCGAAAGACAAACTCGCTCCCCTGGCCCAGTTCCGACTCGACCTGGATCTCGCCGCCATATTCCTCGACAACCTGTTTCACGATCGACAGCCCAAGTCCCGTGCCCTGGGGGGTGAAGGCTTTTGCCTGATCCGTCCGGTAGAACTCTTCGAACAGGCGCGGGACATCCTCTGGTGCGATGCCGATGCCCGTATCCTTCACCCTACCGACGAGCACGCCGGCTTGGGCTACGGGCCCCTCCGCCTGATACAGGCTCACCGCGACACGGCCGCCGTCAGGCGTGTACTTGATGGCGTTGCTGATCAGATTCGTCCACAACTGCTGGATGTGGGCTGGATCGGCGAGCACCGGCGGGCAGTCGTGGCAATCGACGTCGAGCCTGATCTGCTTCCTTTCCGCCTCTGGCGCGTGCAAGCTCAGCACCTCGTCGAGCACCTTTTGCACGCGCACCTCTTGCCTGCGCGCAGCGAGCTTGACATCTTTGAGTCGCGATAGATTCAACAGATCGTCGACGAGGGCAAGCAGATCGATCGCGCGTGCGGCAGCGCGCTGCTGCATCACGCGTTGGATCTCGGGTGAGCCGTATCCATCGAGGATGGCGTACATCAGGCTTTCAATGGCCGCGATCGGCGCTCGCAGCTCGTGCGCCACCTTGCGCATAAACGTGCTCTTGATCCGGTCGAGCTCCTCCAGCAGCGCCTTTTCCATGGCCAACTGCCGTGCCTCTTGCTCAATGCGCTGCAGGCGGCGTGCCTCCTGCTCGAGCCGGCGTTTCTCTACCGCCTTGTTGACGGCGAGCAGCAGGTTGTCATCAGAGAAGGGCTTGGCGATAAAGTCGTAGGCACCGTGCTTCATCGCCTCCACGGCCAGCTCCACCGTCGCATAGCCGGTGATGATGATGCACACAATGTCGGGGTTGTGCTCGTGGATGACGTGCAACAACTCAAGCCCGCCCATGTCGGGCATCATCACGTCGACGAGTGCGATGGCAAAATCCCCGTCACGGACTTGGGCCAGCCCCTCACGCCCGGTCGCTGCGACGTCGACAGCATAACCGTAGCGCTTGAGCACACGCCGGCATCCCTCGCGCAGGCCCATCTCGTCGTCAATGACCAGGATGCGGATGTCGCTTGTGCTGCTATCTGCCATGTCGTGCAGTGAATTACTACTCCCTGGCAAAGCCGCGGCGGCTGGCCGTGCCAGGGAGTAGGAGACGATGATTCAGCGGCTGCTCTATTTGGCTGCCGCTGCGGCGCCGGCGCGTCCAGGCACAAAGCGCCGCACCGTCCGCAGAAGGTGATCCGGGTCCACCGGCTTGCTGATCCAGGCGTCGATGGGGATGTGGAGGTTGTCGGGCAGCTTGTCGGCGTGGAAGGTGCTGTCGATCGAAGAGATCATGATGATGGGCACATCTTTCAGCTTGGGCTCGGCCGCCATCTTGCGCGACAAGTCGACGCCTTCGAGTGTCGTGGACATCATTACGTCGAGCAGGACCACGTCTGGCTTGGTTTTCATCATCGCTTCCCAGGCCTGGGCGCCGTTGCTCGCCGTCGACACGCCGTAGCCTTCCTTCAGCAGGATGGTGCGCGTGATCTGGACAAAATCGGGATCGTCGTCGACGACCAGGATGGCCGGCGCGGCAGCGGGCTTGACTTCAGCTACCCGCTGCGGGCGCTGGTAGACGAACCAGTAGACGAGGCCGACGAATCCGGCCCCACCGATGATGTTGCCAATCGTTACCGGCAGCAGGTTTTTCAGGAAAAAAGCCCCCCAGGTGAGGTTTCCGTAATTCGCCGCCGTCTGGCCGATCGCATCCCAGAAGGTCTGCGGAGCAAAGTCCTTGATGAACAGGCCCATGGGGATGAAGTACATGTTGGCCACCGAGTGCTCAAAGCCGGCAGCGACAAAGGCGGTGATGGGGAAGACGATGGACAGGATCTTGTCGGTGGTGGATCGCGCCGACGCGCACAGCCACACAGCCAGGCAGACCAGGGCGTTGCACATGATGCCCAGGGCAATGGCCTGGATGAAATCGAGTCCACACTTGCCGTTGGCAATGGCGAGCGCATTGGCACCCAGAGCGCCTCCGGAAAAGGTCCACTGCTTGCTCAGGTACATGACGATGACGGTCAGCAGCGACCCAACAAGGTTGCCAGCGTAGACAATGACCCAGTTGCGCAACAGGGCAGGAAGGCCGACACGCCCGCTGGCAAAGGCCATGATGATCAGGTTGTTGCCGGTAAAGAGCTCGGCCCCGGCCACAACCACAGCGATGAGGCCAAGGCAAAAGACCAGGCCCCCCAGCAGCTTGATGATGCCGAATCCGACGCCGGCCGCCGCCAGGCCGGTCGTTACCGTCGTGGCAAAGATGGCGCCGGTACCGATGAAGGCGCCAGCCAGGATCGCCAGCGCAAACATGGTCGGCGCCTTGAGCTTTGACTTGGCGATGCCGACATCTTCCATCTTGGCCGCCATTTTGGGCGGCGGCAACGCGTCGAACTGAATCTCGTTAGTCATCGAATCCTCCTCCTATGTAGTGAGACTTGTATTTTTGCCAACACAGCGTGTTGGCTCCAACCACACCTAATATGAATCCTGTTCTCCCGGCCACCCTCCTCCGGCTGCCTCATGCCACCGCCAGCGGCTCGACGCGCACGGCGCACACCTTGTATTCCGGGATCTTGGAGATGGGATCGAGCGCATTGTGGGTCAAGGCATTCGCCGCCGCTTCGGCAAAATGGAAGGGAATAAAGACCACACCCGGCCTGATGTGCGAGGTCACCCGCACGGCCAGATCGATCTCTCCTCTCCGACTGGAAACTCGCACATGCGAGCCCCCATTCAACCCGATCGCGGTGGCATCGTCGGGGTGGATTTCGACATAGGCCTCGGGCACTTCCTGGTGCAGGCTCTCCGAGCGCCGTGTCATCGTGCCCGTGTGAAAGTGGAACATGAGCCGGCCGGTGGTCAGGATGAAGGGATACTCATCGTCGGGCAGCTCGGCAGCCTCTTTGAACTCGATGGCGTGAAAGTGGCCCAAGCCGCGGGAGAACTTTTCTTTGTGCAGATAGGGTGTTCCAGGGTGTTCTGCCGTGGGGACTGGCCAGTGCACAAAACCCTCCCTCTCCAGACGATCGTAGCTCACCCCCCCGTAGCTGGGCGTCAGCCTGGCGATCTCGTCCATTACCTCGGCGGGCGAGGCAAAGTCGAATCCTTCGGCCCCCATCTGTTTTGCAAGCTGGCACACGATCTGCCAATCCGCCCTGGCCTCACCGAGAGGCTCGATGGCCTTGCGCACGCGCTGGACGCGGCGGTCGGTGGCGGTAAAGGTGCCATCCTTTTCCACAAAGGACGTACCAGGCAGCACGACATCGGCCAATTGCGCCGTTTCGGTCATAAAGATATCCTGGACCACCAGGAATTCCGCCTCTTCGAGACAGTGGCGGGCGTGATTGACGTCAGGATCGGCAACCATGGGGTTTTCGCCCATGACGTAGAGGGCACGGATGCGGCCTTCCCCGATGGCCGGGATCATCTCTGTTACAGTCAGGCCAACCTTCAAGTCTGCCGTGCGGCCCCAGGCCTTTTCGAATTTTGCCTGCACCTCGGGCACTGTCACTGCCTGGTAACCGGGGTAGACATTGGGCAGGGCACCCATGTCGCACGCCCCCTGGACGTTGTTCTGGCCGCGCAGCGGATTCACGCCACCACCAGCCACGCCCACGTTGCCGCACAGCATCGCCAGGTTGGCGCAACTCTTGACATTATCGGTGCCCGTCGTGTGCTGGGTAATGCCCATGGCATAGATGATTGCCGAGGGCCGGTTCGTGGCATACAAGCGCGCCGCCTGCCGCAGCCCGTCGGCGGGGATGCCACTGATCTCTTCAACCCGTTCCGGCGTATAGGCCTCGACCAGAGCGGCCATTTCGGCGTACCCTTCCGTGCGGGCAGCGATATACTCCTGGTCAGCCAGCCCTTCGGCGATGATGACATTCATCAGGCCGTTGATCACGGCCACGTCGGTACCCGGACGGAAGGGCAGGTAGAGATCGGCCAGGCGTGCCATCTGCGTCTTGCGCGGATCGATCACGACGATCTTGGCCCCCCGCTCCTCCTTCGCCTTCATGATGCGGCTGGCGATGAGCGGGTGTCCCTCAGACGTATTCGATCCGATGATCAGGAAGCAGTTGGTGTCGTGCTCGAACTCGGGCTGCGAATTGGTCATCGCCCCACTGCCAAACGCGGCGGCCAGACCGGCCACCGTGGGGGCATGTCAAAGTCGAGCGCAGTGATCGACGTTGTTGGTCCCGATCACCACGCGGGAAAATTTCTGGATCAAGTAATTTTCTTCGTTGGTGCATTTGGCCGAGGCGAGCACGCCAATGCTATCGGGCCCGGATTCGGCCACAATGCTGCCCAGCTTGCCGGCAACGAGCGACAGGGCCTCCTCCCAGCTCGCCGCCACCCACTGGCCCTCTTGGCGGATCAGGGGCGTTGTCAGCCGATCTGGATGGTAGACAAACTCGTCCACGTTCCAGCCCTTGATGCACAGCTTCCCATCCGCAACCTCGTGCGTCTTGGCCGGCCATACCCCGATGATGCGGCCATCCAGCACCTCCAGGTACAGGCCGCATCCACAGCCACAGTATACGCAGGTCGTCAACACATTCTGATAGTCCATCATTCCCTCGCTTCCTCAGTGCGCATGGCCAGTGTCAACCAGCAGCGGAGCCTCAGTCAGCGTGACAGAGAGTGGCGGTGGCGCCGCGATATCGGCGCCAGGGACGTAGCCGATCATCATCTCCATATCACGCCGCATCAGGTCGTAAAGCACCGTCAGCGGGATGTGAGCCGGGCAGGCCAGCTCGCACTGCCGGCAGGCCACGCACCGGCTGGCCATGTGCATCGCGCGGATCAGGTGAAAGACGGGGAAGGGCGGCGCCAGCAGCCCCGGCTCGACCCAGGCGGGGTCCTCCATGGCACACTCTTCACAGAAGCACTCTGGGCATATGTTGCGGCAACCGTAACACTTCATACACTTGGCAAACTGCCCGCGCCAGAATTCGTTCCGCTCCTGCAGCGGTAGCGTGTCATACTTGGCCACGATCGGGTTCGGCCCACGGCCGGCGACGGGTGTCCCAACCAGTTTTGCCGCCATACTCGGCGCGGGTGCGGAGCAGTAGCACGCTGCCGCTTCCTCCTCGGTGCACGCAATTCCCAGGATGTAGAGTCGGCCCGGGTCGATCTGGTTCCGCTTGGCCATCTCTACAAAGGCGCGCTCGTCACAGCCACGCGCGACCACTCCAAAGCGCGCGTCGGGAAAGCTTTTCTGCAGATTGGAGACGACAGTCATCAGCGGGTAGCGGGGCGAAATCTCCAGATCGGACAGGTCATCGCCCCTGCGGTACAGGTGGGGGGCTACGCCCTGGCTCGATCTACGCAGCGCGACCACGCCACTGACGCTGTCCGGGCAATCCGAGTCGGATAGCAGTTCAGCCACGATCTGACGAAGCTGATCGATCATACTACCACCTCCTGCGAGAGAGGTCCCAGCTCCCGGATCTTGTCGACAAACGCCGTGGTCACCCGGGCGAAGCGCGGCCCTTCAGCGGCCGACACCCACTCCAGGGCCAACCGCTCAGGGTTGATGCCGGCATAGCTCAACAGGTTCCTGAGGAGTGGGATGCGTTTCAGGGTGCGGTGATTGCCGCTGCTATAGTGGCAATCGCCGAGATGGCACCCCATCACCAGCACGCCGTCCGCGCCCTCACGGAAGGTGCGCAGGACGATCTCGGGCGAGATGCGCCCTGAGCACATGACACGGATGGGCAGGATATTGGCCGGTGACTGTATGCGGGCCACGCCTGCATTGTCGGCCCCAGCGTAGGTACACCAGTTACACATAAAGGCCACGACCTTGGGCTCGAACTCGGTAGCGATATCGATTTCGTCTACAGCCATGCGAGCACCCCCTCAATTTCCGCAACGATCTGTTGATCGGTAAAGTGCAATGCCTCGATGGCGCCCGAGGGGCAGGTGGCCACACAGGTGCCACAGCCTTTGCACAGGGCAGAGTTGACTTGTGACTTGCCATTGACCAGAGAGATGGCCGAGTAGGGGCACACCAGCACGCAGTCGCCGCAACCCACGCACCGTTCCTCGACTACCATCGCGGTCGTCGGCGAGATGGTCACTTCGCCGCGGTCGAGGATGACCAGGGCTTCAGCAGCGGCCGCATTCGCGTGCGCCACCGTGTCCGGCACATCCTTGGGCGCCTGGCAGGCCCCAGCCAGGAAGACGCCGTCGGTATTGGTGTGGAAGGGGCGCAGCTTGGGGTGGGCTTCCTGGAAAAAGCCATCGGCGCTGCGGCTCAGGCCGAACAGGGCCGCCACCTTGTCTGCATCTTTTTGCGGCTCCATCGCCGTGGCGAGAACGACCATGTCCACGTCGATGGCCACCGGGAGGCCCAGGGTCGTGTCCTCGGCCTTGACCCGCAGCTTGCCATCCTTCAGCACCACGACCTCGGCGCCGCGGCCACGCACAAAGAAGACGCCCTCCTCCTGCACTCGCTCGTAGAACTCTTCGTATCCCTTGCCAAAGGCGCGGATGTCCATGTAGAACTCGAACACCTCGGCCCCTGTCTTGTCTCGAACCAGGTGCGCATGCTTCAGGGCGTACATGCAGCATACGCGCGAGCAGTAGGGGTTGGCATTCGCATCGCGGCTGCCAACACAGTGAATGATCGCTACCCGCTCCGGTTTTTTCCCTTCGGCTGTCAGGATCTCACCCCTGGTCGGCCCGGTCGCGCCCGAAAGACGCTCAAATTGCAGGCCGTCGATGATGTTGGGTGACTTGCCCCAGCTATAGGCCGACAGGCGGCCCGGGTCGAACTTGTCAAAGCCGGTGGCAACCAGGATTGTACCGACCTCTACCTCGGCAAATGCCTCCTTCTGTTCAAAGTCAATCGCCTTGGTGGGGCACACTTCCATGCACTTTTGCACACACTTGCCCCGCTTCAGGTAGAGGCACGCATCGTCGTCGACGACGGCCTTCATCGGCACCCCCTGGCCGTTCATCGGGATATAGATGCCCTTGCGACGGCTCAATCCCTCGTCGAACTCGTTCGGCACGCCCTTTTTGAAGACACACGCTTCTACGCACGCGCCGCACCCGGTGCACAGGTCCATCTTGACGTAGCGCGGGCGCTGGCGCACCTTCACCTTGAAATTGCCGATATAGCCTGAAACTTCTTCGACCTCGCTGTAGGTCATCAGCTTGATGTTGGGATGCCGACCGGCATCCATCATTTTGGGTCCCAGAATTCAGGTACTACAGTCCAGGGTGGGAAAGGTCTTGTCCAGTTGTGCCATGCGCCCGCCGATGGACGGCTGCCGCTCGACCAGGTAGACCGGGTAGCCCGCATCGCCGAGCGTGATCGCCGCCTGGATACCGGCGATGCCACCGCCCACCACCATGGCGGCCTTGGTCACCCCTTCCTTGCGCGTCACCAGCGGCTGGTGCCAGTGCACGCGTCCCACGGCGGCCCTCACAACACGCTTGGCCTTTTCGGTGGCCTTGGTCTTGTCTTTGATCACCCACGACACGTGCTCGCGGATATTGGCCATCTGAAAGTAGTAGGGATTCACTCCCACTTCCGCGACGGCATTCTGGAAGGTACCCTCGTGCATGCGCGGGCTGCAAGAGGCGACGATCACCCGGTTCAGGTTATGCTGGCGGATCTCCTCCTTGATCATCTCCTGCCCGGCCTCAGAGCAGGTGTAGCGGTGAGTCCGCGCCACCACCACGCCTGGCAGCTCCTGCGCCGAGCGAGCCACCGCCTCCACATCCACTACCGCCCCGATATTGATTCCACACTCGCACACAAACACACCGATGCGAGGTTGATCGTCTCTCATGTCACCCTCCCTTCTCCATCACCTGCCACACAAGTTCTGTCACGTCCAGGATGCGGATACGGGTCCTGGTTTTGCGTGCAGCCTGGAGCAGCGTGCGTTTGCACTGCTGGCACGACGAGATGATCGCCGTGGCTCCTGTCTCCACCGCCTGTGCCAGCCGCCGTTCGGCAATGTGCTCGGTGACGTCCGGGTCCATCATGGCCACGTCGCCCCCACCACCGCAGCACATGGCATCTTGGCGGCTGTTGGCCATCTCGCGCAGCTCGATGCCCGGGATGCTCCGGATGATGTCGCGCGGGGCATCGTACACGCCATTCTTGCGCCCCAGGTCGCACGGGTCGTGGTAGGTCACCACCCAGTCCAGGCCGGTCATCTTGATCCGCCCGTCGGCGATGAGCTGTGCCAGGTACTCGCTGGCATGTAGCACATCGAATCCCCACTCCTCTTTTTTCACATACTCCGGATAGAGGTGGCTCCACGTGTGGAAACAGGACGAGCAGGTGGCAACCAGGTGCTGCGGCGCGATCTCGCGCACCTTCGCAATGTTGTGCTCTGCCAGCCGGGCAACATCTTCTTTCATCCCGGCGCCGAACAGCGGATAGCCACAGCACCACTCCTCCCCACCCATCGTGGTATAGGCCACCCCTGCCTGCTCCAGGATCTGGACAAACGACTGCGGGATGCTGTAGGCCATGGGGAAAAAGGCAGACACGCAGCCGACATAGATCAGCGCTTCCGCCTGGCCCGCCCCCTCGGCCTGGAGCTGCTCAGGCTGCAACCCCAGGTTCTCGCTCCAGATCAAACGCGTCTGATTGTCCTCGTTCAGGATGTTATAGTTCGTATTAACTGCCTGGCGCAGGTTGGTGATGGCGGCCGGGATCTCGTAGCCCTGGCCGACCGCCCACTGGCGCAGGCGGCGCATCGTCTCGCTGATATTGATGCCTCGTGGGCAGCGCACCTGGCACGCGTAACACTGAGTGCACAGCCAAAACGTGCGGCTCTCCATCACCGCCTCGCGCATGCCCAGGCGCACCATTTGCCACAGTTGGCGCGGCGAATAGTCCATCAACTCAGCAGCAGGGCACGACGCGCTGCACGTGCCGCACTGATAACAGGTTAATAGCTTGTGCCAGTCCGGCTCCACCTGGCGGATGAACTCACGGTCGATTTGCTCCCCGGTGAGCACCCGGGGCAACGTTTCCGTTGTCATCAATCGCACCTCCTTCAATACCGCTACATCGTGGCTGCTCTGTTACGTGCACATCCCGGCCGGTATCCAAAACCGTGCCGGGATGGCAGCGACAGGTCGGCCTAGTCGACGAACCTCTTTACCGTCTTGAGCAGCACTGCCGGCTGGACCGGTTTGGAAATCCATGCTTCGATCGGGATCGGCTCGTCGTCGGGAAAGTCCATCGCGTACTCTGTGGTGGCAATAGACGAGACCATGACGATCGGGATATCCGATAGCTCAGGGTCCGACTCGATCTCTTTGCTGACGTCCACTCCTTCGAGCGTCGTCGACATCATGACGTCGAGCAGGACGAGATCGGGCGCTGCCTCGCGGATCTTGTTCAACGCGATGCTGCCGTTGGCTGCTTCCTCTACGTCGTAGCCTTCCTCTTCCAGGATGGTACGACACACGAGGACAAAATCGGGATCATCGTCAACAATCAAAATCGTGGCCATATTCAGTTCCTCCTTTGAGTTTGCCCCGGCCTGGGTCACCCGGTCGGCATTGACACTCAGCCGGCCAAGACAGTTACTCTGTCAGGTGCAAAATCAGAATGTCAAGTTCCCTCGCTTCAGCCCTACGGCTGCTTGGCCCCATAGTCGGGCATCCCGTACGTTAGCCTATGACCCTTGCCAGGTCTGCCGGCGTAACCCCAGGGCTCTTGATGCCATGTTGGGCATAAAAGCCCGAGATCGCGCTCTCCACGTCCGCCACCGGCACGTCCGCCAGCGCGGCTTCCAGCTCAACCAGCTTGTCGGCTGGGTAGAGAAAAAAGTCTCCGGAAAGGGACGCTGCACGCAGCACCCCATCCTCTACCTCGCTCGTGCCGCGGATCAGGCCGCCCGGCGCCTTGAGCATTTTGTGGCGCACCTCGACGCCCGAGCGGATCGTGACCCGCCGTCCCTCTCCACGTGGTGGCCGCCGCTGCAGCCACTCGGGCACGAGCATCATTCGTTCCAATCGCTCCACCTCGGCTCGCCACTCGGGATCGATTTCGGGCTGGATCTCCATCGGCCCCAGCACTTCCAAGAACTTGCTCTGGAGCAGGTCCCACACCTCCTCCCGTGGCGGCACCTCGCCGATCTCGCGCCGGATCGTCGACAGGTTATCCTGCAAAGTGCGATACACCTTGTCGCGAAACTTTTCGTCAGGCACACGCAACACGCGCGCCATCATCTCGTAGTCAAAGTCGACGATCAGGTTGCCGACCAGGATCAAATAGTCGCCGATCTCACCTGCTCCGTTACCCGACACCTTCCGGCCATTGGCCACAATGTCGTTCACTGGCCGGTACTCCGCCGGCATTCCCAGCGCACGATACGCCTCGATCGGTGCTTGCAGGAACTTGCGGTAGAACGCTTCCCATCCGGCAGGCACGAGGGGATTGTCCTTGTGGATGATGAGCTGGTAGAAGAGCTGCTCGCCGTCCAGATAGACAGCCCCGCCCCCCACCTCGCGCCGAAAGATTGGGATGTTACGCTCGTTGCACAGCGCCACGTCCACCTCTTGCTCGGCATCCTGAAAATAGCCGAGGCAGACGTACGGCTCTCCAGGCGAGAGGAGGATGAGCCCCTCTCGCCCGATCCGTGGCAGGGCATGATAAAGAAGCTGAGAATCTGTCCAGCCGACAGTACCCAGCCGGTACAGCTTCATAGATTGTCTCCGTTACGAGCTACTTGTTATACTTTTCCCGCTCGGCAGCGATCAATTCGGCAAACGCGGGATCGCTTGCCTTCATCAGGCCTTCCGGCTGGCCCGACAGCTTGACCTTGGCAAACCAGCCTCCGGCGTACGGATCTTCGTTGATGAGTGTGCTCTCCCATTCGATCTCTTCGTTTGCCTCAATGATCTCACCCGTCACGATCGCGTTGATCCGGCCCACCCACTTGCCCGACTCGACGGACATGAAGGGCTCACCCTGCTTGATCTCGCGCCCGACGCGCGGCACCTCGGCGTACACGATCTCGCCTGCGAGATCCTGGCCAAATTCGGTCATCCCGATTGTGGCGATGTCTCCCTCGATCCGCGCCCAACTGTGCTCCTTGTCGTACCACAGGTCGTCCGGGAAATTGTACTGATCGATTTGCATTTTCCTTCCTCCTTGTTGATATATCGCTAGATTGGTAGACTGGTGGATGAGTACTGGTTTGTACCAATCCACCAACTCTTTACTCAACCGCTTCCAACAAAACCTCGCTCACGTCGAACGTGCGCATGCGCACCTTGTTCGCGCGCGCGGCGCCGAGCAGCGTGCGCTTGCACTGCTGGCAGGCGGTGACGATCGTGTCGGCCCCCGTCTCTTGGGCCTGCATTATGCGCGCGCGCCCCACCGCCTTCGATACCTCTGCGTCGGACATCTCGACGTCGCCACCCCCACCGCAGCATAGCGAGTTTTCACGGTTATCCTTCATTTCCACAAGCGTCAGCCCGGGAATCGCGTTCAGGATCTCGCGCGGCGCATCGTAAATGCCGCTCGTGCGCCCCAGGTCGCACGGGTCGTGGTAGGTGACTGTCTTTTCCACCGGCTTGAGCTTTAGCGCACCGCTCCGTACCAGGTCGCGCAGCAGCTCCGTCTCGTGCCGTACCTCAAAGCCGAGCGGCCCGAGGATCTCTGGGTACTCGTGCTTCCAGGTATGGTAACACGACGGGCAGGCGGTGACCAGCGTGGTGGCGCCGAGCGCGCGCACCTGCTCGACGTTGTGCCGCGCCATATCGTGCGTATCCTTGCCCATGCCGGCGATCGTCAACGGAAAGCCGCAACAATACTCTTCACCGCCCATCGTCGTAAAGTTGACCTTGGCTTTATCGAGCAGCGTCGCAAAACTCTGCGGCACGCTGTACACCATGGGGTAGAAGGACGCCACGCACCCCATAAAGTAGACGACGTTTGCATTCTGTTTTCTGTCGAGCCCTTCTGGCGGTGTGGCCATGTTGGCCATCCACCCCAGGCGGTTCTCGTTCGGATCACCCGAGATATTGTAATGCGCCAGCAGCGTCTCGCGCAGCCGGCTCATCAACTCTGGTTGCAGATTGCGGTCGACAAGCAGCTCGCGCATCGCGATCCACATCGGCCGTGTGTCGATCTGCACCGGGCACACCACGTGGCACCGTCCGCACAGCGTACACTGGTATACGCCCCGGCTGAATGCCTGCCACTGTTCCTCTGTGGGGCGCTTTATCCCAAACAGGCGTGCCAGGAGCCCAAGGTGATCCGCTTTCCAGAAGCTCTTGGTACGTTGGATCTTGGACAGCGGGTGAATCTCTTCGTTCTGCGCCTCGGCGAACGTGGGGCACGCCGCGATGCACTCGCCACAGCGCGTGCACGCTTCCAGTTCCATGATCTGCTGAAGCGTAAAGTGGGACAGGTCAAACTTTTGATCCGTAGCCATCGTCATCCCTCCTCTAACCTGCCGCCCCGGGAGCCGGCTGCTTGGCGACACCAGTGTGACCATGCGCCTCTTCCTTGCGCATCGCATTGTACGCCACGATGACCGGGCTCATGATCACATGGAAAAACCGGCTGAACGGCAGGTAGTAGAGCAGCGCCGTGACGACGACAAAGTGGAGCCAGAAGAATACGTTATAGACAATCTCCCACGTGTGCGCAGAAACCCGAAGGCCGCCCAGCACGAGGGCTGACAGGTACCCGACGAACCCCCACTGCGGGCCCCACACGTCGTGCAGCACCAGCGGCAGTCGCTCGGGCGACACCATGGTGGGGTCAAAATTCAAGACCCCTGCGGCCGTCGTATAGTCGGCCAGCAGCCGGAACACCTCCGTGGGAAAGCCGCTGAAGGCAATGATCGTCAACAGGGCGATGGTGATCGTATCGGCCGGGATGGTGCGAAGTTGTGGATCCCTGGCGATGTAGCGCCGATAGACGACCAGCAGCATGCCTGCCATCACGATCAGGCCCAGGATGTCGTTCACGAGCGCCACCCACCATACGTCCGCATGGAACATCCCACCGAGCAGGGGAATGGCCCCAATCTCTTCCGGGGTCATGCCGAATAGGGGTAAAAACTCGACAACCACCCCCGTGATGGTCGAGATCACGCCGAGCACCAGCCACGAGCCAAAGACCGAGATGTGGATCGCCCAGCGCCGGACGTCGCGGCTGTAAAGCCGGCGGTGCACCATGCCATCTACGATCAGTGCTCGAAGGAGCACCCAGATCCGACGGCTAAAGATGAGGCGAAACAGGCCGCCAATGCTTGCACCCAGCTTGCGCCAGCGCGACGCGTTGGCGGGCAGGCCAGGCACCCTCGCTTTGAACCATACGGACAGGACGAACACAAGCTCGACGCCGAACAGGCCCAGCATGGCGAGGTGGATAATCCAAAAGATCGTCATGTGTAGTTCGCGTTCCATTGACCAACTCCTCTCTGAGTCTTGGCGCCAACTATACCATCACTGAGCCTGAAAGTCAAGGTTACCGCGGCCAATTCCCCTTCCCACGCAGCCTCGCCACTATGTGCGCGCAGTGCTTAGCAGTCGCCTGATCTCTGCTACCAGGACGTCCGCCTCCACTGGCTTGACGAGATAGTTGTCCGCGACCAACTCGCCCATCTCTGGCAGCGCGCCGGCAAAGCTCGTCCGGCCGATCGATGACACCATCAGGATCGGCACCCCGCGCAGTTGCGCATCGGCGCGCATCTCGCGCGCGGTGCACACTCCGTCGAGCGCGCCCTGCATCATCACGTCGAGCACCACCAGGTCGGGCCGCGACACGCGCATTGCGGCAAGCGCCTCTTGCCCCGCACGCGCCGATGTCACTTCGTACCCATCCGCGCCGAGGACGAGGCGCGCCACTTCGATAAAATCGGGATCATCGTCCACGACCATGATGCGCTGTGGCCTGTCAGGCGGCAGCACCCAATCGGCGGGGTCCTTCAGGGTGCGCAGCATGTGCGAGGTGGCAACTTGCCTGATCCCGGGGATAGCAGCCAGTTCCTGCGTGAGAAAGCTCAACAATTCCTGGCTCGAGTGAAACCATGCCTCGACCACCAGGTCATTCTCGCCCGTGGTGTAGTAGATGGCGCGCACCTGTGGGCACCTGCCAAGCTGACCCGCAATTCGATCCAGGTACGACAGATCCACATCGAGGGTGATGAATGTCACGGTGTCGAGGCCCACGCGCGCCGGATCGGGCAGCGCTGCGATCCGGATCACTCCTTCAGCTACCAGGCGGTCCAGCCGCTTGCGTACAGTTGCTTCCGACACACCGATTCGCCGCGCAATCTCGACGTTCGACGTCCGCCCGTCGCGCTGCAACATGCAAACGATCTGACGATCTACGGAATCCAGGTTGCTCGCCACCGATCTCCCATCCTTCCGTCTTTCGTCATTCATTCTACAATATCCCGCGAGAAGTGTCAAGTTGAGGGGGATAGATTGCACTTTTTCGCACGACGCTACCGCGGCTCCCATGTCCCCGGTTTTCGACGGTGTGCTACTTGACCACCAGCGGCACATAAATGCCATGAGGGGCGCAACCGGGCAATAGGATCTTGTCCGTGTGGAATGTGCCGGCCCGTGTCATCAGGCCGCCCGCACCTCGAAAAAGAACCGTTGGCGAAACCGCTCCAACAGCCGCACCACCGGCCCAGCAAACACGAGCAGCAGAATCAGATTCCCTGCCGCCCGCACCAGGTCCCACCACAGCGACGTAACCAGGTAGAACGCCAGATAGCGCCGCACCGCCTCTCCCAGCCCGATCCCCGCCTCCCAGTAGAGCTCTGACTGTCCGGGCGACACCACGTAGGGCCAAAACCAGACATTCATCAGCACGCCAAACACAAACCCGAGAAGCAGCCCCCACACCGCCAGCATCGCGACCTGCGCTCGCGGATGGTCTCTCAGTTTCGGCAGCCAGCCCGACAACAGGCCAACCCAACCTGCTGAGAACATCTGGTACGGCAGCCACGGCCCGACCCCAAAACCGATGAACGCCGACACAGCCAGGGAAAAGACGCCGAGCAGAAAGCCAAAGGTCGGCCCGTACACATAACCGCACAGGATCGGCAACAAAAAAACGAGTGAGAACCCACCCGGTCCCTGCACACCGCGCAGCACGGCGTTGGCCGCCGTCAGGATGCCGAGCACGGCAATCAGTTTGGCGTTCATCGCCCCTGTCGACATGCTGCTCAACACCGCCGCCAGGCACAGCACAACGAGCAGCACAAAGACGAGGGGGGCATCCTGCGCGTGTGCCATCCCAGACATGCCGCCGGCCGGCTGTGGCACGAGGAACGGGTAAAAAAATGCCCCCAGCCCGATCAGGCTCGCCACGCCCAGGATCGCCGCGTTGAGCAGGCGTTGGAGCGTCATCTGTCAGAAGCTTCTCCCCCAGAGAGAGAGGGAGCACCATAGTGCGCCAACACATCCTCCACGGTCAGCATCGCCGGGTCGCGGAATAGCTTGTTCACCTGCGACGAGAACACGAGCGACTCGCTCATCACCTGGCGCGCCGGCCCATCCACCACCACCTGCCCATCGCCCAGGATAATCACCCTGTCAGCACAGCTCGCGGCCAGCTCCACGTCGTGCGTGGCCATCACCACCGTCCGTCCCCGCGCCTTTTCCCGCGCCAGGATCTCGGCCAGCGCCTCTTTCTGGCGGTAGTCGAGGCCGCGCGTCGGCTCGTCGAGGAGCAACACCTGCGGCTCTGCCACCAAGATCGAGGCCAGAGCCACCCTCTGTCGTTCGCCCACACTCAGGTCGCGGGGATAGTGTGCCGCGTACGGCAGCAGCCCCAGCGCAGCCAGCAGCGCGTCGTAATCCCCGGGCGGCATGTCGTGCCCGCGCCGTGTAAAGTCCAGCTCCTGCACCACCGTGTCGTTGAACAGCAACGCATCCGGGTTCTGCGGCACGTATCCCACCAGGCGGATGATCTGCTCCACCGCCGCCCGGCGCGTATCGATCGGTCCATGCCCGTTGCCCGTGCCCACCTCGACCCGTCCCCGATCGGGCTTGAGCAGCCCTACCATCTGCTTCAGCAGCGTCGTCTTGCCCGACCCGTTGCGCCCCATCAGCGCCACAAACTCCCCCTCGCGCACGTCGAGCGTCACGTCATTCAGCGCGGGATGGCCGTTGTAGGAAAAGGTCAGGTTGTGGATGGAGAGGGAGATTGGGGAATTGGGGAATCGGGAATCGGGTATTGGGTATTGGGTATTGCGAGCTTGTACTTTGTCATTGGGGTCTTGTAACTGGTAACTTGCTACTTCTCTTGCAAAGCGGCGACCTTCTTTGATGGTGAGGGGGAGCGGTGACCAGTTGAGCGCCTTGGCGAGCGTCACCAGCGGCGGCGTGATGTCGATTTGCGCCAGGACCGTGCGTGGATCGTCGAGCACGGGCTCCTCGCCTGGGGCTGGCAGGTAGAGGATGCGGTCGACATACTCGACAACGCGCTCCAGGCGGTGCTCCGACAGGATCACGGTCAAGCCCAGGTCACGGTTCAGCTTGACCAGCGTGTCGAGCACCTCTTCCGCCCCTTGCGGATCGAGCTGCGACGTCGGTTCGTCAAGGACAAGTACCTGGGGTTGCAGCGTCATCACCGCCGCGATCGCCACCCGCTGGCGTTCGCCGCCTGACAGCGTGCTCACCGACCTGCCGCGTAGATGCGCGATGTTGAGCTGATCGACGACCTCTTCCACCCGCTTGCGCATCAGCAGCGGATCGATCCCCTGGTTCTCCAGCGCGAATGCCAGCTCATCTTCTACCCTGTCCACCACAAACTGCGCCTCGGGATCCTGCAGCACAAATCCCACCAGATCGGCCATGCCGCGCGGCCCGAGCGCCACCGGGTCGCGTCCGCCGGCACGCACCCTGCCGGACAGCGTGCCCCCGTAAAAGTGCGGCACCAACCCGTTCAGGCAGCGCAGCAGCGTCGATTTGCCTGCGCCCGACGGGCCGACAACGAGCACGAACTCACCCTCATCGATCTCGAGCGACAGGTTGCGCAGAACGGGCTCGGCCGCGCCGGGGTAAGTGTAGGTCAGTTGCTCAAACAGGATCACGCTGCACCTCCATGTGCTGCAGGGCCATCGTGGCTAGAGTTTCCAGCCAAAGCCGGCATCGCCAACAGGACGAGGGCGGCTCCGGTCACGGGTTCGAAGGGGGGCAGGAGCAAGCCCGGGGGATATGGGCTGTACACGAGCACCCCGGGTGCCTCTAGCCTTGTGAAGACGACCGCGGCGACCACTGCTGCGCTGGCGATCAGTACGGCTACGTCGCGTACCTGCCACGGCTGCCGACGGTAGCGTGTCTGGCGCACACGCCGCCCCTGCAGATAGAAGACGAGGCCCAGCAACAGGACGCCACTCCCGGCCAGCAGCCATCCCCAGTGGGCGAGGCTCGGGCGGTAGGCAGCCAAGCCGAGGCCTGCCAGCAGGGCCAGGAGTGCTCCCAGGATGCCAATCTGCGCGCCGATCGCCGCGCGCCTCGATGCGGCCTCGACGGCGCCGCCAAAGCCGCGCGCCTCCATCGTCTCGGCAAGCCGGATCGCCCGTTCCAGGCTGCTCGCCAACAGCGGCATCACCAGCGGCAGCAGGTCGCGCACGCCGCGGAAGCGGTGACCGCGGATGCGCTGCGCCTCGCGGATCTCTCGCGCGCTCAGCACCATCTGCGGCACGAACGTGATGGCAATCGACAGCACCACCCCCGCTTGAAAAAGAAAGGCCGGGGTGGCGCGCAAAAGCTGGTAGTGATCCACGACGGCGTTGAATGTCGCAAACACCACGAGGATGGTCAGCAGCCCCAGCCCGTTGACCGCGCCCGCGATCATGGCTTCTCCTGTAATGGGACCGCCGACGATCGGCCACCTTTCCGGCAGGCGAACCAGGACAAGGTCGCCGGTGTGCACCGACAGCGCATTGAATACTACCGCCACGCCCACGAAAAAGAGGCCGACGCGCACAAAGCCGCCCCATGCCTGCCCTGCCACCGACCTGCGCCCGAGGGCCGCAAAGACGATCCCTGCTGCGCCAAGGATCAGCACCAGGTAGAGCGGGTTGCGCACCGTGAACGCAGGCAATGCCGCAGCCGCCAGCCAGGCCACCCAGGCGCCCGTGTGGAACGAGTCGCTCACGCTCGCCGCCTCCCGCCCTGCCTCAGCAGCACGACCAGGCCCACGGCGCCGAGGGCAACGAGGATCAGGCCCAATGCCCAGTAGCTGCTGCTCGCTGTCTCTTCCCCATCAGACACGGCCACTGTCTCTGCCTGTATCACCACAGTGGGCGGCAGTGTGGCCGTAGCGGGTGCCTGCGTCGGTGTGTCGTTGATGGCCATCGCCGCCTGTGTGGCGGTGCCGGCCGGCGCTTTTGCGTTTGTCACCGCTGCCACAGGCGTCGCTGTGCGGGTAGGAAGCGCTGTCTTGGTTGCAATCAGCTCCTGCACCGTAGGCTCGGCTGTCGGCACGGGCGGCGCGCACACCGTGTCAAACGTCAGATCTGCTGCCGGCGGTGCCTGGCCATCTCCCCACACCCAGGCCTCCATCCCGCCCGGCGGCACCTCACGCAGCAGTGCGCCGAGCGCGGAATAGGTCCAAGCCTCGTCCCCGGGGTCACGGTAGAAATAGTTCCAGTAGGCGCAGCTTTCCCCGCCCATGCACTGGCAAAAGCAGTGCTCCGCCGGATAAGCGCAACCCAAGCCCTCGATCCGGCACACGGTGATCCCCATGCCGCTTGACGGGTCGATCAAGATCTCGAGCTCGGAGCGCGCCAGCAGCTCGTCGCCAGAGATCGTCGCCCCTTCGAATGCGACGCACCACGTCTCGCTCTGTCCATCCGCGAATTGGATCACCAATCCTGCCCGGTTCTCTTCCTGCGCCGCGGCCGATCCTGGCAGCACAAGCAGCACTGCCAGGATCGCAACCGCGCCCAGCCACGCCCGCCGAGGAACTCGGACAGCCGCTATGTGAACCCTTTGACCCTTTGACGTTTTACCCAGTGTGTTCGAGACAATGGTCTCGTTTCGCGGATTTTGCGCGATGGGGTCATTCACAAAGGGGGCAGCGGGCATTTTACTTTTGCCTGCGCAGCAGTGCGCCGCCAGCAGCCAGTGCGGATCCGCCGGCTGCGAGCAGCCAAGCCGGATTCATCACGGCCGCCCCCGTTTCGGGCACCGTCTGCGGCGCCGTCTGTGCCGCCGCCTCCCCCACCCCCATCGTCGCCATCGGGAAGGCCTTGCCTGCCAACGCCGGCAGCGCCTGCACCGTCGCCAGCAGGTTATCGCTGGGTATCGCCATCTGCCACGCAAACGCGCCACTGGCATTCTGCAGCGACTCTAGCATCGCCACCGGCGTGCCCCCCTCGTCCGTCGTCCATGCCGCGCCTGCCGGGTCCTCGCCCGCCGCGATCAGGGCCTGGATCGTCACCGCCGTCGAGTTTGCATCGGTATCCGTGCCAAACTCTGACGGGTTCTGGTAGGGCCACCCACCATCCTCGTTCTGGATCGACGCATAGTAATCGAGCGCCTGGCTCACTGCCTCACCGCTCGCCGGCTCGCCGGTTGCGATCAGCGCCTGCACCACAAACGCGGTCGTATTCGTGTCCGCTGCTGTGCCGTCCGTCCCATCCCACGCCCACGCGCCATTCTCCTGTTGCGCCTCTTTCAGGATCGTCACCGCGCCCGCGGGCAATGGCCGCTCCACACTCGCCAGCGCCAGCACCGCCATCACGTGGCTGAAGAAGGTATCGTTCGCCGTGCCGATCTTGCCATCCGCGCCGGCCATCCCTTCCAGCCGTTGCACCGAATCGACCCCGCCAAAGGTGCGTGGATTCTGGCCCGCCACCACCAGCGCCAGGATCATCTTGGCCAGGTCGCCGGCATTATCGACACCGGCGGCATGGTCGGCCAGGTATGCCAACGTGGTAGCACCAGCCGGTGCAAAGCTCGCCGGGTCGCCACCGGCGGCAATGATGGCGTGCACCGCGTCGGCCGTTGAGCTGACCGTGCTGTCGGGGCTAAAGCCGCTGCCAAAGCCGCCATCGGCGTTCTGCTGCGTACCAAGGTAATCGAGCGCCGCGTCCATATCGGCTGCCGCCAGCGCGGGCAGCACACCTACCAGCGCGACGATCAATATCAGGCCTGCTACTACAAGAGTCCGAATGTTCATTTCCCTTCTCCTTGAATGAATATGTGATGATCGTGTTCCTGCAAGGGCGCAGCCATGCTGCGCCCCTACCAGCGATTGCGTCCACAAGGACGCAACGACTGGACAAAAGAACCCTGACCTTTCGGTCAGGGTTCTTTTTTCAGCGAAAACCCCTTGCCTGTTCGGCAAGGGGCGGTTCATGGTAGTTTTACCATGCGCCTACCCCCTTTCCGCGAAGGTTCGTTGAGCGCGACCGCGGCGGGCGTCCTGGCTTGGCGTTTCGCCTTACAGTTGCGGGACAGCGCCGGACTCGGCGTGGGTGCACGCCCCACCGGCTTCCCCCCTTCGACCCCGCGCATCCGGGCAACGGGGTACCACGATCGGTCCTCTTCAGTTGTCACAAGCTAGTATAGCACAATCGGCAAGGCGTGTCAAAACAAAAGTAGTGGAGGATAGAAAGTGCCTGGGCATACCATCAGCTTCAGGCGACCGCTCCACACCTTTCCTGTCGGTCAACGCGGGCGCCAACGTCGTTGGCACGCCGCGACACACTGTCTCTGCCCCCTATCTCGAACGATCCCAGACGCGCCTCGAACGCGTTCAATTCACGCGGCGCAGGCGCGGGCGCAGTCTCCGGAGTGGGCGGGCGGTCCGTCCACCACTGCCAACGCTCACGCCACGTCTGTGTGGACGGGAGCGGCGGCAGCCCTTCCCGCTCTGTCAACACACGCATCAATGTCGCCGGTACACTGGAATAGATCATCTCTTCCTCCACCTTGATCCTTGATGCCTACACTATATCACTCGGCCATTACGAGATCGTCAAGGCATCCGTTTAGAAAAACGTTACGCGCGCCGCTCTCAGTCACTTCCCTGGCACAGTGTGAGCCGCAGGCTCTCCCGGGGCCACCGAGTCGCACAGTATCGATCCCTTGTATCATCTCAAAAAAGTCGGGGTGGGATGTGGGGCGGATTGGCAATCCGCCCCACATCCCCCAGGTTATTGAGATGCTACGATCCCTTCTTTCCGTCGCTGCGGGTTGGCGAGAGACAATTGTGTCTTTTCGAGATTCCCTGTATAATGTCACCCGGAGAGGAGTTCATGGCCAAGCTGCAACTGTTCCTTCTCGGCCCGCCGCGCCTCGAGCGGGATGGCGAGCCACTCCAATTCGATACGCGCAAAATCATGGCCCTCGTGGCCTACCTGGCCGTGTCGGATGTGCCGGCAGGCACGGCACACGTCACCCGCGACAGCCTGCTGGCGCTCCTCTGGCCCGAGCTGGAACCGGCCCGTGCCCGTGCTGTCCTGCGTCGCAACCTGTCGCTCCTGCGCGCTGCGCTCGACGGCGAGTGGCTGGTCGCCGATCGCCACAGCCTCAGCACCGATCCCGCCGCCGATTTTGGGCTGGATGTCCACGAATTCAACGCGCTGTTGAGTGCCTGCGAAGCGCACGGCCATGCGCGCGACCAGGTGTGCGCCGAGTGTTTGGCTTTGTTGGACCGTGCTGTCGAGTTGTACCGCGGCGATTTTCTGGAGGGATTTGGGCTGCGCGACAGCGTCGCGTTCGACGACTGGCAGTTCTTCCAGGCGGAAGAGCTGCGCACGGCGCTGGCCTCGGCGCTCGAGCGCCTGGTGCGTGGTCACACAGAGATGGGCGATCCAGAACTTGCCCTGCCCTACGCGCGCCGCTGGCTGGCGCTGGACTCGCTTCACGAGTCAGCCCACCGCTGGCTCATCCGCCTTTACGCGGCGACAGGCCAACGCTCCGCTGCCCTGCGCCAGTACGACGAGTGCGTGCGCATCCTGGACGAGGAGATGGGGGTGCCTCCTTCGACTGAGACCACGGATCTGTACAAAGAGGTCCGTGCCGCACTGCCACCCGGGCTGGCGCCGTCGGAAGAGGCTCTTCTGCGTGGCGGCGTGCCGCGGCCAGCCCTCGACTCGTCCGGCGATGTGGCGCTCCTGCCTCGTGTGGGGCAGGAGCGCCACAATCTGCCGGCACAGACCACCCCTTTTGTCGGTCGCAAGGATGAGCTGGCCGAAATCCTATCCCGGCTCCAGGATCCGGAGTGTAGGCTGCTGACGATCCTCGGACCTGGCGGTGTGGGCAAGACCCGTCTCGCGCTGCGCGTGGCCGAAGAGCTGACCGAGGTGGCATCACCTGCTTTTGAACATGGTGTCTTTTTTGTCTCACTGGCCCCCCTGGCCACGGCCGAAGCCATGGCACCGGCGGTGGCCGAGGCGCTGTGTTGTTCTTTCCACACCGATTCGGACGGCGGGCGGCGCACTATGCCCCGAGAGCAGCTTGTCGATTTTGTGCGGCGCAAGCAGATCCTGCTCGTCATGGATAACTATGAGCACCTGCTAATCAACGACTCATCGGGCAACGGGCAGGGGGAAGCCGTAGCCCTTCTGGTCGACATACTCGCCGCCGCGCCAGACGTCAAAGTCCTGGTCACTTCGCGGGCCAGTCTCAAGGTGCAGGGGGAGCACCTGTATCCGCTCACCGGACTGCATGTTCCGGACGAGCTACTGGTGCCAAGCCCCGATCCCTGGCAAGCGCTGAGCGGCTACAGCGCTGTGGAGCTTTTTGTACAGGCCGCGTCGCGCATCCGCCCCGACCTGGAGCTCTCTGCTTCCGATTGGTCGCACGTGGTCGACATCTGCCACATGGTGGAAGGCATGCCGCTCGGCATTCTCCTGGCCGCGGCCTGGACCGAGATGCTGTCGCCCGCCGAGATCGCGGCCGAGATCCGGCGCAGCCTCGACTTTTTGGCGACCGACCAACGCGATCTGCCCGCCCGCCAGCGCAGCCTGCGTGCCGTCTTTGATCACTCATGGCAATTGCTCGACGAGCGGGAACAGGCGGTATTCCGTGGCCTGGCCGTCTTCCGGGGCGGCTTTACCCGGGAGGCTGCCAGCCAAGTCGTCGGGGCCTCGCTGCGCGATCTGCTCTCCCTGGTCAACAAGTCACTGTTGTTGACCACGCCCTCGGGCCGCTATGCCCTGCACGAGCTGCTGCGCCAGTATGCAGCCGGCAGGCTGGACGCCGCACAGGATGGTGGCTGGTCGGTGCGCGAGCGCCACAGTACCTACTATGCTGGCGCCCTGGAGCGCTGGGCGGCGAACCTCAAGGGAGCACGCCAGCAGCAGGCTATGGTCGAGATGGACCAGGAAATCGAGAACGCGCGTGCGGCGTGGCATTGGGCCGCCGACAATGTGCAGATCGACAACCTGGCCCGTGGCGCCGACGGTATTCGGCTTTATCACGCGTGGCGGATGCGCTACAAGGAGGGCGAGGCTGCCTTCCAGGTGGCGGCCAACGCCATCGAGATGCTTGATGCTCCCGACACTGTGCGCCTGCGCGCCAGGCTCCTCGTCCTGTGCAGCTATTTTCAGCTCGAGCAGGTGAAAAGAGAGGCTTTCAGGACACTTGACCAGGCGATGGGCCTGATCGCAGCACTTGAACGGGCCGGCCATGACGTGCGCCGCGAGACCGCACTGGCCCTGATGCAGCAGGCACGCACGAAACGCTATTTTGATCCCGACCCCCGCGTCGCCATGGTCGACTATGAGCGCTGCGTTGCGCTGTACGAGGAGATCGGTGACGACTGGAGCCTGGCCCGCGTCCTGGACTATCTGGGCTGGTCGGCCGAGGTGTTGGGCGACTATCGCCGCGCCACCACCCTGTGCCAGAGGAGCCTGTCGATCCGGCAGGCGCTGGGTGACCGGCGCGGCATGGCCGATACGATGCTCAGCCTGGGGGTTCTCTCGTGGGTCCAGGGGCGCCTCGACGAAGCCGACCGGATGCTGCGCGACAGCCTGGGGATCTATCGCGCGCTCGACGACTGGAACCGCGTCGCCCACGCGCTCCATGATGTCGGCGAGGCCCTGATTCGCCGGGGACGGTTCGAAGACGGCCTGGGGCTCATGGAGAGCAGTGCCGACGTGTTCGAAGACATGGGCAACGAGTGGGGCCTCGATACTGTGCGCCCCTTCCTGGCCGAAGCCCAGGTGCACCTGGGCCGCTATGTCGAGGCGAGGCAGAACGCGCGGGAGAGCTGGGAGGGCGCCAGCCGGTACAAGAATCACTGGGGGATCGGGTTCGCCCAGTTTGTGACCGGCCTCGCGGTCCTGGCTGCCGGTGCGGACGATGAGGCGCTCGACCTCTTTCACCAGGCGGTGGCCGAGTTCGAGATCGTGCGCCACCAAGAAAACCGCGCGTGGGTGCTCGGCCCGCTCGGCCTCGCCGCGCTGCGCCTGGGGGATCTGGGCCTGGCGCGTCGATCCATCGCCGGCGCGCTCCAGACCAGCGTCGACCTCGGCGCTTTCCTGCCCGTCCTGTACGCGCTTCCTGCCGCCGCCCTGCTCCTCGCCACCGAGGGAGATGCGGAGCGCGCCCGCCAGGTATACGCCAGCGCCTCTCACTACGGATTTGTCGCCAACTCGCACTGGTTCCGCGACGTCGTCGTCGCGCCGCTCGCCGCTGCCATTTCACCGCTGCCGCTCGAGCCTGATGAGGCGCAGCACGATGTACCGCCCGCATGGAACGAGATGGCAGCAACACTCCTGGACGTGTGGGGCGGCCGCGAGTAGCTGGACAAAGATGAACGCTCTGCAGGCTGAGCGAGTCGAGCATTCCAGGATGAAGGGGAAACACATGCCCCCTCAGCTGCAGGATCCCAAGCTGCCCCCCAACTATGAGCGGCGCCTTGCCATGATCGAGAACACGCCCGAGTTCGAGCCTGGACAGGTCGCGCGTGCGGTCGAGGAGCTGACGGGCCGGCAGGTGAATGATACTCCCATCTTTGTCCCGCACGGTCTTGCGAACGAGAACTGGGCCGTCGGCACAACCGCCGGGCGCTTGCTCGTCAAGATCGGCTTCCGCGACGCACCTGTCGCCAAGTGGCGCGCCGCCGGGCTTGCCCTCGATCTTGCGACGCGCGCTGGTCTGCCGGTACCGCAGTTGGTGGCGTCTCACGAGCAATTCGCCGCCCTCGACGGGCGTGTCGTGCGTCTGTTCGAGCAGGTCGAGGGATACACCCTCGCGGCCCCTGACGGGCCAGGCCAGGCACCGCCCCTCGTTTGGACCGAGCTCGGCGCTGCCGTCCGCCGCCTGCACACTATCCGCCTCGACGCCTTTAGCTCGCGCTTGGATGGATCTGCCCCATCCTTCGCCACCTGGGATACCTACCTCGCCTATCGCATCCCGCAGACCCGTGAGCGCGTGCGCGCCTCTCACTGGCTCGATGACCGCGCCCTCGCCCCTCTCTGGGCCGCCCTGCAAGCCACGACACGCCGGGTCGCACCCACCGTCTTCCCCACCCTCACGCATCGCGACCTGCACGTCGACAACGTCCTCATCTCCCCATCCGGCCATCTCGCCGCCATCCTCGACTGGGACCAGGCAGAAGCGTGGGACCCTGTCGGTGACTTTTTCAAGCTGCGCTGGCTCCTGTTCGAAGAGGTGCCCGGCGCGGAATCGGCCTTTGTCGAAGGGTACGGTTCACCCGCCGCCATCTACCCCCATCTCCACGAGCGCCTGCACATCGTCACCGCCCTCGGGCTCATAGGCACAATTGCCGGTGCCTTGCCTGACGAGGCAGTCGCTGTCCACCGCCTGCGTGCCCGCCTGCAATCCGTCGCCGCCGCCGCCGGCTGGCCCTGTGCAGGGCCAACGTGAAAAGGTGTGAGGGATCATCAAAGGTGCCCTTGAGGGCTGGGCAGGTACGTTGTACGTGTACGAAGAGTACCGCCCGGGCAAGTGAATGAGACGGAGGACCCCCGAGTCCGTTGACCCACGGGCCGCTGAGTTGAGAGAGCGACTAGGCCAGCCCACGCACCTCGCGCTCAAGCTGCTCGAAAAAGCTCACCATGAATGTGTGCCGCTCCGCCGCCAACTGGCGGCCGCTATCCGTCAGTAACCGGTCCTTGATGCGTGCCAGTTTGAACACATACTCGTGCACCGGCGTGTGTTCTGCCCGGCTGTCTGGTGTCTCCTCGTAGTCACTCGCCACCTCACCCCACAATCGCTGTCCATGCTGCCCGCCATAGTGGAAGGCGCGCCCAATGCCCACGGCGCCAATGGCGTCGAGCTTGTCGGCGTCGTGCAGCACACGGGCCTCGATCGTCTGTGGCTCCGGGCCGCCGCGAAAGCGGTGGGCGGCAATGGCGTGGGCGACCGCCTCGACCCTGTCGGGAGGGTGGCCCGCCAGCAGGTGGCGGGCGATCTCGGCGCCTGCCGCGGCGTGATCACGTCCCGCGGGTAGCGGGGTCCGCCCCGCCGGTAGCGGGGTCCGCCCCGCAGGTAGCGGGGTTCGTCCCGCAGGTAGCGGGATTCGCCCGGCGCCCTTGCCCCGGGCTGCGTCATGCAGCAGGGCTGCAGCACGCACCACTTCCAGATCCGCGCCTTCGGCTCGCGCCAGCCGTTCCGCCAGGGCGAGTACGCGCAACACGTGGTCAAAGTCGTGCACCGCTTCCGCACCGGCATACTGCTCGCGCGCTTGTTCAATCGTGATCATGTACGTGTTCCCCCTAACGATCCAGAAAAAAGCTGGATCTACTGAGGCTATTAGT
>JAFGIA010000414.1 GCA_016929795.1 Anaerolineae bacterium | reverse complement strand
GAGGTTGGCCGATGCTCGGGAACGGGTTCCATAAAGGTGACTCCAGCCAGTGTACTGGCCTGAACAGCCTGAGTGACTGGCAGAAGAACCACCAGAGCTGGAACGAGCGTGGGGTCGAACTCAAAGGTGGTTTTGCCCCCCAACGAAGCGATAGCCCGCTGAATGTCCTCTTTTTGTTCCGGCGCATACCAGACATAGTAGGCAGCCAGGCCCTCAAGGTCAACCTGTGGATCTGTCTCTGCTGCAATGCTCTCCTCTTGTGCGAGTTCCTGCTTACTGAGGCCGCTCCCTCCCCTCGGCAGGTCCTGTGCATGGTTGACAACAGATATCAACATAACGAGCACCAGGGATAGCGTCACAGTGGTCTTTTTCATGATGAGCCTCCTCGAGAGCTAGTTCCAAAGCCCAAATTGCTGAGCCATGATACTCCCTCGCTTCCAGATAACCGGTTCGCCCCAGAAGGCGCTCGCACACGACCGAAACATGCGGCTGGGAGCCCGCTCTGCTCACGAAATTGGATTAGCTGGAATCGAGTCGATACGTACTTGTATTCTACGGCAACAACTGCCACCGGTCAATAGGAAAAAGGTCAGGCTCGTGCACTATCTGACCACCACCGGCACGTACACCACGAACCGGATCGTGAAATGCACCTCTGCCGCCGCCGACCGCAGCGCGCCGTCGTCGACGACGAACGTAAAAGCATCCAAGCCCGCATAGCCCGGGGCAGGCGTGTAGATCAGACTCGGCGCGCTCCCGCTCAGCGTGCCATGCTCCGGCTGGGTGACGATCACGTACGTCAGCGGGTCCCCGTCGACGTCTGACCCGCTCAGCACGATCGGCACCGGTCGATCGTGCCACGTTGTGATCGACAGCGGTTCTGCCACCGGCGCGTCGTTGTCCGAAGTTATGTCAATCGTCACCACTGCCTGCGCCGAGTCGACCTGGCCGTCGTCTACAAAGAAGGCCAGGCTGTCGGCGCCATAGTAGTCGGCCGCCGGGACATAGGTCAGGGCCGGCGCCGTGCCGGTCAGCGTGCCGTGGCTCGGGCTCAGCACCAGGTGGTAAGTCAGCGCGTCGCCATCCACGTCAGAGGCGGTGAGCGTGAGGTCGAGGGCTGTGTCCTCGACAGTGAAAACGGACTGTGCGTTCGCCACCGGCGCGTCGTTCACGGCTGCCACGTCGATGCTCACCACGGCCGGCGCCGAGGTAGAATAGCCATCGCTTACGACGAACGACAGGCTGTCGGGGCCATAGTAGTCGGCTGCCGGGACGTAGGTCAGGGCCGGCGCCGTGCCGGTGAGCGTGCCCTGGGTCGGGCTCAACACCACACTGTAGACGAGGGGATCATCTTCCGGGTCGGAGCCTGCCAGGAGGAGGTCGAGAGGCGTGTCCTCGCTCGTGGACACCGATTGCGGGTGCGCCGTTGGCGCCTGGTTCGGCGGGCCGAGGACCGTATAGGTGTAGGGCTGGCTGGCCGAATTGCCGGCATAGTCGCGCACGGTGACCAGCGCCACGTGCTCCCCCCCGCGGGCAGGGAACTCGAACTGTGCGCCGGGAATAAAGCCCAGGTCGATGTAAAACTCCCGGCAACCATAGTCGCCGCACGTCGGGGGTACCACATAAAAGTCGTGCAGGTAGGCGTACTGGTCCGCACCCCCTGGCAGGGTATCAAAGCGCCAGGTGGTGTGCACCGGGCCGCCGTCCATCGAGAAGGTGACTTCGTAGGGCGGCAGGTAATAGACGTCGTCCAACACCAGGTCGCGGGCGTGGACGTAGAGGCTGTAATCGCCCTCGATCTCGTCGCCGGGGTAGATCTGGCCGTTCTGCAGCAGGCCGACGGCCTGGATCTCGGGGCCATCCGTGTCGGGCAGGGCCACGTGGAACTCGAATCCGTTGACGTACACGCCACCGGCAGCCAGGATATTCAGGTGGATGTGGTTAAACTGTTTGCCAAACGACCAGACCGGCCAGTAAACGATGTTGCCGATGTGCGTGTCGGCGGGGATAAAGCCGCCGTTCACCGGGTCGGCCTGGTACTCGGCGAACTTGTCCTTGATGGGCTGCGGAATGGTATCCTCGTCGATGTGGTGGTACTGCCACAGGTAGCCGTCCGGGTCCAGCACCGCCACCTCCCAGTAGAGGTCGTTGCCCGGCTGATAGTTTTCAATGTTCACCACCTGGCCGCCGGAGCGGTTGAACACCTGGGTGCCATAGACCTTCATCATGTCCAGGCCGTGGTGAAAGTAGGGCGTGCCGCCATAGTCCTGGTACGACTGGATGTTCCAGCCGATCGAGTCGAGGGCAAAGGGCCAGGCATAGACGCCGTGGGTAGTTTGCAGCGTCGGATCGCCTGTGGCTATCTCCAGGTAGTCCGGCTGCCAGGCATGTTCGATCTCGTGATCCTGGTACCACGCGGCGGCGTCAATCCCCTCGTCAAAGCGGGCCTGGCTGCCGGCGTCCTGCGCCCGCGTGGGCAGGAAGGGCCACGGCACGACCAGCCCTCCCAGGGTGGAGACAATCAACACCAGCGTGGAAATATGGCGCCACAGGCGGCGCCCACGTGGGGACATGGCAATAGGTCTGTTCATCAGTCACTCCTTGCCCCACTCAATTGCGGCAGCACCGGAAGCCACCCCTGTCAGCCGTGGAGCACACCGACTATAACACATATGACCATCCAAGTCAACGCCAAAATTGCCGGCGCCAACACAACCGCGCACGAAACTGCTTGTCAAGGCCCGGCAAGTGTGCTATACTCAGATTCGGAAGGTTGTGCCTCTCGACGTGTGCTCGACCTGGGCCGGAGGACAAGGCGGAGGAGTCGATGACAGACGAATCAAAAACGGCCCCATCGTTGGATGATCTGGCAGTTGCAGCGCAACAGGCACAGGCAACGGTCGACTGGGAAGCTGTTGCCATCGAGAATGCAGCCAGGGCCCAAGACCTGGAACACCGGCTGCAAAAGTGCCTCGCCGAGCTGCGAGCTGCCCACGTGGAAGTGGGCGAGCGCACCGTCGAGCTGGAGATCATCAACAGCGTGCAGCAGGCGCTGTCCAGTCAGCTCGACTTTCACGCCATCATCGAGCTGGTTGGCGACACACTCCGTGACCTATTTGGCGGCGTGTCCACCTACATCGCCCTGTACGATCCAGCCTCCAACCAGATCGAGACCCCCTACTTTGTCGCGGCAGACGGCCACCGGGTCCACCCCGCGCCGTTTGAGCTGGGTCGGGGATTGACGTCCATCGTCATCGAGACACGCCGTCCCCTGGTGTTCGGGACATTCCAGGAATTGCTTGCCCGCGGCGCGATCTTGGAGGAACCGGAAAAACCTCAGCAGGAGGAATCGTGGATGGCCGTGCCCCTGAAGACGAAGGAGCGGATCATCGGCGTCCTCCACGTTCAGAGCGATCGCCTGAATGCCTTTGACGACAGCGACCTGGCTGTACTCCAGTCTCTGGCCCACCAGGCAGCCATTGCCCTCGAGAACGCGCGCCTCTTTGCCGAAGTACAGAGACAACAGCAGTTCTCCGAATCGCTGGTGGAGTACGTCCCCGTGGCCATCGTCACCGTGGGCGCCGACGACAAGGTCAGGTCGTGGAACCCTGCCGCCGAGCGGCTGTTCGGCTACAGCCGTGCCGAGGCCATGGGGCGCGTTCTGGTGGATCTGATCACGTCAGCCGAAACGCGAGGCCAGGCCATCCAGTTCCTGGACCACACGCTGAACGAGGGGTATGTGCACGCAGTGACGCAGCGTTGCCGCCAGGATGGCAGCCCGGTGGACGTCGAATTGCTGGCCGTCCCGGTCAGCACGAGTGACGGGAAACCGGGCCTGGTAGCCATCTACCACGACATCACCGAGCTAAAGGCGGCAACGCGGTCCATCGAGGAATCGCAGCGCCGGCTGGCCGACACTATCGATTTTTTGCCCGACGCCACGTTGGTCATCGACCGCGAGGGCAAGGTGATCGCCTGGAACCGGGCCATGGAAGAGATGACCGGGGTTCGGGCGCAGGATATGCTGCACAAAGGGGAATATGAGTACGCGCTGCCTTTCTACGGTACACGGCGGCCGATTCTGATCGACCTGGTGCTGCTGCCTGACGAGGAATTGGAGAGCCGCTATGCCTACATCGAGCGACACGGCGCCACCCTGCTCGGCGAAGCCCTGGTTCCCGTTCTGCGCGGCAAGCCGGCTTACCTGTTTGCCACTGCCTCGGCGCTGCGCGATTCCCAAGGCGAGATTGTCGGGGCCATCGAAACGATCCGCGACATCAGCGATCGGAAGCGGATGGAGGAAGAACTGCGCCAGGCAAAAGCTGCTGCAGAGGCCGCGACTCAGGCCAAGAGCGCCTTTCTGGCGACAATGAGCCACGAGATCCGGACGCCGATGAACGCCGTCATCGGCATGACCAGCCTGCTGCTCGACACACCGCTCACTGCCGAGCAGCGCGACTTTGCCGATACCATCCGGACGAGCGGCGATGCACTGCTGACGATCATCAACGACATCCTCGATTTTAGCAAGATCGAGGCAGGCCGCATCGAGCTGGAGCGCCAACCGTTCGCCGTGCACGAGTGTGTGGAGAGCGCACTGAGCCTGGTAGCGGGCCAGGCAGCGGCCAAGGGCCTGGAAATTGGATGCTGGATCGACCCGGATGTGCCGCTGGGCATTGCCGGCGATGAGACCCGGCTGCGGCAGATCGTGCTGAACCTGTTGAGCAACGCCGTCAAGTTCACACAGCAGGGCGAGGTATTGGTATCAGTATCCGCCATCGCGCCCACAGAGCCTGGCCTGGCAGGTGAGTGCCAGCTCCACTTTGCCGTGCGCGACACGGGGCTGGGCATTCCAGCCGACAGGATGGACCGGCTGTTCCAGTCGTTCAGCCAGGTCGACAGCTCGACCACGCGCCGGTATGGTGGCACCGGGCTGGGGCTGGTCATCAGCAAGCGGCTGGCAGAGCTGATGGGGGGGCGAATGTGGGCCAAGAGCGCTGGCATTCCCGGCCAGGGGAGCACCTTTCATTTCACCATCATGGCCCAGCCGGCGGCTGTCCAGAGCCGGGCAAAGCTTGGCCTCGAAGCACCCAACTTGGAGGGCCGGCGGGTGCTGATCGTAGACGACAATACCACCAACCGCCGCATCTTGAGACTGCAGGCACAGAGGTGGGGCCTGGTGCCGCGCGATACAGGCTCACCTGCCGAAGCGCTGGCGTGGGCACGTGGCGGTGAGGCCCCCGATGTAGCCATCATAGACTGGCACATGCCCGAGATGGATGGGCTGGCACTGGCGGCCGAGCTGGCCAAGATCGACGCCCACCTGCCCGTAGTAATGGTCAGTTCTTTGGGCCGGGCCGATCCGGAGGAGAGCAAGCGCTTTGCCGCGTTCCTGGTCAAGCCTGTGCGCGCGTCACAGCTCTACGACGCCCTGGTGGGCATTTTAGCCGGCCGGCCAGCGACACAGGCGCCCAAGCCGGCCCAGGCTGCCTCCCTGTTCGACGCCGAGATGGGGAAGAAGCGACCGCTGCGCATCCTGGTGGCGGAGGACAATGCCGTCAACCAGAAACTGGCGCTGCGCCTGTTGCAGCGACTGGGGTACCGGGCCGATATAGCGGCCAATGGCCTGGAAACAATTCGTGCCGTCGAGCGCCAGCCCTACGATGTACTCTTCATGGATGTGCAGATGCCCGAGATGGACGGGTTGGAGGCAACACAGGAGATCGTGAGGCGCTGGAGCAGAGAGGAGCGACCACGCATCATTGCCATGACAGCCAATGCCCTGGCCGAAGACCGGGATACCTGCCTGGCGGCCGGCATGGACGACTATCTGGCCAAGCCGATCCGGATCGAGGAGCTGGTCGCGGCCCTTGTCCAGAGCCATCCAAGGCCAGGCGCGCCGCGCGCGTGACCTTTGGCGCCTGTCCGCAAATTGCTCTGGCGCCCGCCGCGGGCGCCAAAGCGACGGATCGAGATGGACCTTTGAGCGAGCTTACGCCTAAAGCGAGGCCAAAATGAAATCTACAGTTTGGTGCGTTGCACCTGCCGTTGGTGCAACGCACCTGGTGTGGATTCCGCCTTGGCTTTAGTTTAGATCCTTGGGGGAAAGCATGAAAGACATAGATGTGATCGACCAGGCAGTGTTTCGCACCCTGATCCAGTCGGTCGGCGACGACCTCGAGTTCCTGCGTGAGCTGCTCGACATCTACCTCAAAGACGCGCCCAGGCTGCTGGCGGCGCTGCATGCAGCCCTGGCTGCAGGCAATGCCGCCGAGTTTCGCCGCGCTGCGCACACCCTGAAATCGACCAGTGCCAGCATGGGGGCCATGGACTTCTCCCGGATGTGCAAAGAGCTAGAAGATCTGGGCAAGGCAGAAGCGCTGGGCAGCGCCTCTGCCCTGCTTGGCCGTGTGGAAGAGGAATATGACCGGGTCCGGGCAGCACTGGAATCGGCGACAACAGGCTGAGGGGATTGTGACAATCAAAGCATTCACCAAATATCACGCACTGGGCAACGACTACCTGGTGATTGAGCCCATCGACGGCGGCACTGCGCTGACCCCCGAGACCATCAGGCGGATCTGTGACCGCCACTATGGCCTTGGATCAGATGGCATCCTTGTGGGCCCATTCGACACAGGCGAGGCGGATTTCGCCCTGGCACTCTACAATCCTGACGGGAGTGCCTTCGAAAAGAGCGGCAACGGCCTGCGCATCTTTGCCCGCTACCTATGGGATACAGGCCGCGTGGACCAGGAGGCGTTCACAATCTCGACGCCAGGCGGACTGGTAACAGCGCGTGTCCACAAGGGCGGCGCGCGCGTGACCGTGGCCATGGGCCAGGTCAGCTTTCACAGCAGCGCCATCCCTGTTGCCGGGCCGCTGCGCGAGGTACTCGACGAGACAATGCCCGTCGCGGGGCAGATGCTGCGCTATAGCTGCGCGACGATCGGCAACCCGCACTGCGTCGTGCTGCGCGACAAAGCAAATGCGCACGAGGCACGCACGCTCGGCCCCCACATCGAGCACGATGCCCGCTTTCCCAACCGTACCAACGTGCAGTTCATGGCGTGGCTCGACCGGTCTCGCATCCAGATCGAGATCTGGGAACGCGGGGCAGGCTACACGCTCGCATCGGGCAGCAGCAGTTGTGCTGCGGCGGCGGTGGCCCACCGGCTGGGGCTGTGCGATCCTCACGTCGTGGTGTACATGCCAGGCGGCGAGATCGAGATCGAAATCTCTCGGAATTGGGAGATCACAATGACGGGCGGCGTAACCAGGGTGTGCCAGGGGCAGATCTGCGCCGAGATGCTGGCTTACCAGGTGTGACGGGGTCAAAAACCGAGGTAACGGGAAATCAGTTGAGCCGCGTCCACTCCCCTGGCTGCAGGACGCGTACTTCTGTGCCAGGGGCCACCCGTGCCGCGTGGGCGGCAAAGCTGTGGGGCGGAGAGTGCATGTGATCAGCCCTGTGCCACAGGGCGTGGGGGCCCGGCAGGCGCAGTGCCCCCCAGTGGATCGGCACAGCGACACGAGGGCGCAGCCGCTGCAGCGCGGTCGCCGCCGTGCACGGCGTCAGATGTCCCTCTCCCACACGGTAGCTGTATCCCCACACAGGCAGCAGGGCCAGGTCGAGATCGTACGCCTGGCCGACGTCCTCCATCTCGTCAAAGAGATCGGTATCCCCGGCGAAATAGACCGACAGCCGGTTCTGCACCACATAGCCTAGGCACGCGCTCATCGGCAGGGGCAGTGACCAGGAACGGCCGTGGTTGGCCGGCAGGGCGGTGATATCTACGTCGCGAATGCGCACCGTGTCGCCGGCGCTCATCTCGTGCACCAACACACCGGCTCGCTGCGCCAGGTAGCTACCGGCACCGCGCGGCACAAGCACGGGGATATCGCCGGGCAGGGCACGCAGGGAGGGGAGGTCGGCGTGGTCATAGTGCAGATGCGAGAGGAGGACCACGTCAGGCTGTCTCTCTTTCAGAAGAGGAGGTGCGGGGTTGGGTCCGTGCCGCTGTAAGAAAAAGACGCGGTCGCGGAGGATGGGATCAGTGAGGACGCGGAGCTGGCCAATGTCCATGAGGACCGTAGCATGTCCGATGTAGTTGATTTTGGCCAAACCCCTATCCTTTCTTCGGCAACAACAAACGGAGCGCATTATAACCTGCCGGCGCGTGGGTGTCAATCCCCCATTGGTCCTAGTAGGAAATGCAGGTTGTTTGCCGCTTGCTCTGCCGCCGTTCTTGGTGTATAATAAGCTTACTTGGTTGGCCGGCCAATCCACGCGCTGTTCCCGGCATGGATGAAAGGGAGAAGGGAGGAGAAAGGCGTGATTCCCCGCAAAAAGCTCGACATCCCCGCAAAGGTAAGCGGTCGTACCGTCACAACCAGGGGGGTGCATTTGCAACCCTTTGGGTTTCACGGTGACTGGATGAGGAATGCCAGCTACTGGATCAACCTGTTGGTAAACATGGACATGTCATGGGTTGTGATGATCACCGACGGCGACTCGGTGCGGCAAACCTATGGCACGGGCATCAGCCCGGTGGAAATACTACTTGACGCCGGGATCATCCCCATCATTCGCGAGCAGCAGTTGTTTCCCTACCCGTTCACAGAGCACGAGACGTTCCGGTGGACCGTAGAGGTCTATGGCCGCTACGGGCTCAAGCCCTTCTGGATTATCCGCAACGAGCCGTTCGATCTACGCGAGTGGGTGCAGCAGCAGGTGCCGGCCAACGCGTGGGAGATCATCATGTCCGTCTGGTCGCAGGCAGCGCAGTTCATCGCTTCAAACGGCGGCTACGTGGGATTTCCCGATGGGCCACTTTACAGGGAGAACCCGTTCGAAAAGATCAAGGCGTACGATTGCCAGTGGATCTTTGACCAGGGCAGTGGCTTTTACACAGGACATCACTATGGCAAGAACCGGCCCCGCGACTATCCATACGATGCCGTGACGCAGCATGGCGTGCAGTTGACAGACGAGGCCTACCGCCGCTTGCTCGACGATTATGCCACCGATCCTCGCTGGCGCGAAGAGCCGCTGGAGATGCTCAACGATGTGCGCACGCGGTTCCAGTCGCCCGGGCTGACGGCGATCGCCGACGACGTCTGCTGGCGCGGCTGGGAAAAGGTGGCCCACTGGTCACTCGAGTCGTTCGGCTACGTCGTGCCGATGGCCTTGACAGAGGGCGGGTGGGTGCCGCGCGACCGCCCCGGCACCGGCCCCAACACCGACATTCGGATGCCGCATACCACCCCCAAAATGGTGGCGAAAAAGACACTACAGATGTACGACACCCCGTCGCCCTTCTTTGGCCAGTGCCCCTGGCTGCTGGCCGACGAGGATATGGGGGGCAGCGGTTGGCCCTTCGACGCCTGGCACGGCTGGGCCTACAGCGAAAAGTATGGCAGCAAAAAGCCGGTCATCACCGTGCTCGAACAGGTGCGGGCCAAAGAGATCGAGCCACGCACCGAGCCGCTGGTCATCGACGTGGACAGCGATACCCGCGATATGAATTTTGTGCGCGACACCTACGGGGCCGGCTACCGGCGTGGCGACGGCGACGTGCGCCTGATCGAGATCCACGAGTACGAAGGGCCGGCCAAGTTCGGCGTGTGGGTGGTGGACGACGATGGGCTGCCGGTAGAAGGCATGCCTTTTTACTACTATCATCCGGCCGCGCCGCCCATTGAAACCACCGGCGACGTGACAGAATGGTACAGCCGCGGCGTGCGCGCCACGACCGACAAGAACGGGCGGATCGCCTTCGACGTGGTGGGCGGCGCCTCGGCGCCCGGCGCAGGCCGCGCAGCGATCTGGCCCGCAGGCAGGGGCGACGTCCTGGAAAAGCTGGGCCTGCTGGCCGGCACGCGAAACCGGCATCTGGACGGAATGTGGCAGGTGTATGCGGCGGGCCTGCCCCAGCCGCCAGAAGAGCCCGAGCCACCCGAGGAGCCCGAGCCACCCACCGAGCCCGGCTGGAAGATGGACGTCCAGTACCGGCAGGGGCCGAAGGTGATTGTCGGGGCACTGCCGCGGGCCAACGTCCAGGTAACGGTCACCGACCCATGGGGCAACGAGAGCCGCGTCACCAGCGGGTCGAAGGCTGAGTATGGCGTCGGGGGCTTTGAGGTCGTGGCGCCGCACGTTGCCACCTACACCATCCAGTTCCTCGACCAGGCATTTGAAGTCAAGACGCGCGATGGGATGGCGCTGGTGACCTTTACCGAGACAGTGCCGCCCGAAGAGCCCGAGCCGCCAGAGGAACCAGAACCGCCCGAGGAGCCCGAGCCACCGGAAGAGCCCGAGCCGCCAGAGGAACCGGAACCACCAGAGGAACCGGAACCACCAGAGGAACCCGAGCCGCCCCCGCCATCAGGCTGGGCGATGGATGTCGAGTACCGGCCCGGCCCCAAAGTGATTGCCGGATCGCTGCCACGGGCCGGGATCGAGGTCACGGTCGCCGATCCGTGGGGGAATGCCGGCACTGTCGTCAGTGGCTCAAAGGCGGAGCATGGGCCGGGCGGATTCGAGGTGGTGACGCCGCACGCGGTCACCTATACGGTCGCCTTTTTGAATCAACGCTTTGAGGTACCTGCACGCGACGGGATGGCGATCGTAACCTTCTCCGAGTCGGCAGTGCCAGGGGGACCCTTCCCGCCTGGAGAGCCCGAGCCACCCGAAGAGCCCGAGCCACCGGCACCCGGAGGCTGGCGGATGGATATTGAGTATCTGCCTGGGCCACGGGTCATCTCCGGCTCATTGCCACGCGCCGGCATCAAGGTAGCAGTCACCGATCCATGGGGGAATGAGAGCACCGTCGTGAGTGGCTCCAAGCTCGAGTATGGGCCAGGGGGGTTCGAGGTGGTGGCGCCGCATGTGGTGACCTACACCCTCCGTTTCCTCGACCAGCGCTTTGACGTGCCCATCCACGATGGGGCCACCCTCGTGCATTTCACACAAGGGGTAGCACGCGGCATGCCGTCAGCCGTGGGCGCCGCGCTCGAGGACGCGCGCCCCCTCGCCACAGGCTGGCAGATGGATGTCGAGTACCGGCCTGGCCCGCGCATCATCGCCGGCTCGCTGCCGCGGCCCGGCATCACAGTGACAGTCACCGACCCGTGGGGGAACGCGAGCACCACCGTCAGCGGGTCCAAGGCCGAATACGGGCCGGGCGGATTCGAGGTGGTGGCGCCACACGCCGTCAACCATACGATCCGCTTCCTGGACCAGGTGTTCGAGGTCCTGATGCGCGATGGCTCGACGATCGTCACGTTCAGGGAAAGCGGTGCGCCAGGACAGCCCGAGCCGCCGCCGGAAGAGCCCACGCCACCGCCGGTGGAGCCGACACCCACACCCACGCCCACCCCTACCCCACCGCCCGGGTCCGTCGACGAAAAGTGGGACCAGGTGCTCGAAAAGCTCGACCGGATCGAGGCGCTGCTGCGGACATTGAACCAGTGAGCGTGCTCAGAGGTGAATATGTCCGACCGCATCGTGATCAAGGGCGCTCGCCTGCACAACCTGAAAAACGTTAGCATAGAGATCCCGAAAAACCGGCTGGTCGCCTTCACCGGCGTATCGGGCTCGGGCAAGTCGACGCTGGTGTTCGACACGCTGCACAAGGAAGCACAGCGCCAGTACATGGAGGCGCTGGGCATGGTCACCCACGCCGGCACCCCGCCCCTCGACTCGATCAGCGGCCTGTCGCCATCGGTCAGCATCGACCAGCACCTCACCAACCGCAGCCCGCGCTCGACCGTCGGCACGGTGACCGAGGTGTACACCTACCTGCGCGTGCTCTTTGCCCGCCTCGGGCACCGGCCCTGCCCCCACTGCGGGCGCGACATTCCCCCGCCCCACGACCTGGACAGCGACGAACTGGAAGCTTCCGTGGTCGAATCGGCGCCGGGCGATACTGAAGATGAGATCGAGTGGATGTCCTGCCCCCACTGCGCTCACGCCGTCCCCAGGCTCGACATGGGCTATTTCTCGTTCAACAAGCCCGCGGGGGCGTGTCCCACCTGCACCGGGCTGGGGGTCGTTCACGAGCCGAACCTGGACGCCATCGTCGACCCCGATCGCTCCATCCTGGATGGGGCCGTGTACGGATGGGATAGCTTTTTCATCCAGCGCAACTCCGGATCGATGGTCGCCGCCGGGCAGCATTACGGCTTTCCCTTTGACCCGGCCCTGCCCACGCGCGAGATGGGCCCGGTGCAGCGCGATCTGCTGCTCTACGGCGTGAACAGCCCCCGGTTCCAACGCCACTTTCCGGGTATCAAGGCGCCCGACACGGTGCCCAAGGGCAACTTTGAGGGCGTCGTCACCAACCTGCTGCGCCGCCACGCCCAGCACGCGCAGGATGCCGACTACCGGGAAAAGATGGGGCACCTGATGCGCCAGCGTACCTGCCCCGACTGCGACGGCACACGCCTGAGCGCCTCCGCCCGGCAGGTGACAGTAGCCGGGCAGAACATCGTGGGCGTGTCGCGCGCATCCCTGTCCAGCCTCGGCGCCTGGGTAAAGAACCTCCACGCCGTGCTGACGCCCCAGGAAGGGTCCATCGCCGAATCGATCGTAGCCGACCTTTCCAAGCGCATCGGCCGCCTGCTGGACGTGGGCGTGGGCTACCTGACCCTCGATCGCGCCTCGCCCACGCTCTCGCCCGGCGAAGCGCAGCGGCTGCGGCTGGCCGCGCTGCTGGGATCGAGCCTGACCGGCGTGCTGTACGTCCTCGACGAGCCGACCATCGGCCTCCATCCGCGCGATACCGCCCGCCTGATCCAGGTGCTGGCCCAACTGCGCGACCTGGGCAACAGCGTGCTAGTCATCGAACACGACCTGGAGGTGCTCGCCGCAGCCGATTACCTGGTCGACTTTGGGCCGGGCGGCGGTCGCGACGGAGGGCAGGTGGTGGCGGCCGGGCCGCCGGCGGCAGTGGCGGCCAGTGCCGAGTCGGTCACCGGCGGCTACCTGGCTGGCCGGCTGGTGACGCCAGCGCCTGCCCGGCGCCGCGCCGGCAATGGACACCACCTCGTGATCCGGGGCGCGCGCGAGCACAACCTCAAGAACGTCACCATCCGGCTGCCCCTGGGCCTGTTCGTGGCCGTGACCGGTGTATCGGGCTCGGGCAAGTCGTCGCTGATGCTCGATATCCTCGACCCCGCCGCCCGCGCCCACTTTTACGGTGCCGGCAACATGGTGGGCGAGCATGAGGCCATCGAGGGCTGGCCCCACCTCGACAAGGTGATCACCATCGACCAGAGCGCCATCGGCCGCACGCCGCGCTCCAACGCCGCCACCTACTCCGATGCCTTCACCCCGATCCGCCAGGCATTTGCCGCCACGCCCGAGGCCCGGGCGCAGGGGCTGACCGCACGCCATTTCTCCTTCAACGTGCCCGGCGGCCGCTGCGAGCGGTGCGAAGGGGCCGGCGTGCTCACGGTGCAGATGCAAGTGCTGCCCGATGTGCAGGTGCGCTGCCCCGTGTGCCACGGCCACCGCTTCAAGCGCGAGGTCCTGGCCGTGTCCTACCGGGGCCACAACATCGCCCAGGTGCTCGATCTGACCATCGAAGAGGCACTGCCCCTGTTCGAGGACGTGCCGGCCGCCGCCGTGCGGCTGTCTCTAATGGCTGAAGCCGGGCTGGGCTACCTGAAGCTCGGCCAGGCAGCGACCACGCTATCCGGCGGCGAGGCACAGCGCGTCAAGCTGGCCAAGGAATTGGGGCGGCGGGCCACCGGGCGCACCCTCTACCTGCTGGACGAGCCGACCACCGGCCTGCACCCGGCCGACACGGCTCGCCTGCTGGACGTGCTCCATCGCCTTGTAGACGCCGGCAACACCGTGGTCGTCATCGAGCACAACCTGGACGTCATCAAGGCCGCCGACTGGGTGATCGACCTGGGGCCAGAGGGAGGCGAGGCAGGCGGGCAGATCGTGGCCCAGGGCACGCCGGAGCAGGTGGCAGGGGTAGAGGCGTCGGTGACGGGGGCCTTCCTGCGGCGGGTGCGCTATTCCATATCACCCAGTTCGTAGAGGATCGCCGCCGCCGCCGCCATGCCGGCGGTCTCGGTGCGCAGGATGCGCGGGCCGAGGGTGATCGGCACGAGCCCATAACGCCTGGCGAGCACTGCTTCGTCGGCCGTAAAGCCACCTTCCGGTCCGACAAACAGGTTGACGGTGAAAGGGGGCCAGCCGCGCTCACGGCCGGGCGGTGGGGTGCGCAGCACATCTCGTAACGTGCGCTGCTTCTCCTCTTCCCACAGAATGAGCGACAGGCCAGCCCGTCCGCGCGCCTGCTCGCAGGCACGTGGAAAGAGAAGCGCGCCCTCCAGTGCCGGCTTGCGGCCGCGGTGCGACTGTTCCGCTGCTTCCTGGATGATCGTCTGCCACCGGTCGCGCTTCTTTTCGACATCCTCCAGATCAGACACGATACAGCGCTCGCTGATGACCGGCACAAACTCGACGATGCCCAGCTCAGTCCCCTTTTGCAACACCGTTTCAAACTTTTTGCTGCGTGGCACTGCCTGGTATAGGCTGATCTTGGTACGCGGCTCGCCGGCAGCGAGGCGGCGATGCAGCACACGCGCCGCCACCTGCCTGGCGTCCACGGCCTCCAGCTCAGCCTCGATCTCCCAGCCCGAATTGTCGAGCAAGATCACGCGCTCTCCGGGCTGCATACGCAGCACGCGGGCGATCTGCTGAGCCTGCTGTTCAGATACTGTCGCGCGGTTGCCCTGGATCGACGCTACCGGCACAAAAAAACGGTGCATGGCTCCTCCAGTCAGCGAATCGGGGATCGGGGATCAGGGAATTGCGACATGGCTAGCCTGCCAAGCGCGCCAAGGTGAGGCAGACCCAGTCCTGCTCCTGGGTGCGGCGGGTCAGGGCCAGGCCATGAACCTGGAGGGCGCCGAGCACGCCTGCCTCCTGGGTCTCGATCAACCCGGCGGCGATCAGGTGCCCGCCGGGCGCCGTGCGCGCTGCGAGGGCGGCAGCCATGCCGGTGATGACAGGGGCCAGGATGTTGACCAGGACCAGGTCAAAACAGCCCGAGTCGAGGATCGGCAACGCCGCGACGGCCCCGTCTTCGACCTCCATAAAATGCCTCGGCACCGCGTCGCCGCCCGCCAGCGACGCGCGGCGCACCTCGACCTGCTCCGCGACGCCGTTCGCCGCTACGTTCTCGCCCGCGACGCGGACCGCCACCGGGTCTGCATCGATCGCGAGCACGTGCTCGGCGCCCAGGCGGGCCGCGGCGATTGCCAACACCCCCGACCCTGTGCCCACGTCGAGGACAGACTGCGCGGGCGCCAGCTCGTCTTCTATCGCAGTCAGACACAGCCGGGTCGTCGGGTGCAGCCCTGTGCCAAAGGCCATCCCCGGTTCGAGGCGGAGCACCACCTCGCCAGGTGCCGGCCCATACTCCTCCCAGGCGGGCACGATCACGATCCGCCGTCCGACGCGCATGCGGTGATACTGCTCCTTCCACGCCTGCGCCCAGTCCTCTTCGGCCAGCTCGCGGATCTCGGGCTCCGGGATGGGCAGGATGCGCCCCAGGTGCCACAGCCCTTCTTCCAGTCGCCGCCGTGCCTCGCGCGCCTCCAGCGGCAGATAAGTTTTGACGATGACAGTGCCTGGCACACAGTCGTGCAGCTCGTATTCAAAGCAGTCGACTGGCGTCTCTACAACAGCCTGCCCCCTGCCATAGCGGTTAAAGAGCTCGACGATCGGCTCCGCCGTCTCGAGGTTCGCGTCGACGCGGAACTCGACCCACGTGCTCACAGGCCCAGCGCGTCCTTGAATTTGTCAAAGAACCCTTTTTCCCGCTGCTGCACCACCTCTCGGCCGAGCGTTTTGCCCAGCTCCGCCAGCAGATCCTTCTGCTTGGCGTTCAGGCGCATGGGCACCATCACCTGGACCATCACCAACTGGTCACCGCGCCCGCTGCGCTGCAGGAAGGGCACTCCCTTGCCCTTGAGGCGGAATACTTCGCCCGTCTGCGTGCCGGCAGGGATGACCAGCTCTTCCTCCCCTTCCAGCGTGGGCACCATCACCCTGTCGCCGAGTGCCGCCTGGGCGATGTTGACGCACAGCTCCATGTGCAGGTTGTTGTTCTCGCGTCGAAAGTACTCGTGCGGCTCCACGTGGAGCACAACGTAGAGATTGCCCGGCGGCCCGCCACGCGTGCCGGGCTCGCCCTCACCGGCCAGGCGAATGCGGGTGCCTTCGTCGACCCCTGCGGGGATCTTGACCACGATCGGGCGCTCAACCTCGACCGTCTTGCGGCCATTGCAGCGGGTGCATGGGGAGGTGACGATCTCGCGCTCACCCTGGCAGCGTGGGCAGGTAGTGACCTGGACAAAGGCACCGAGGATCGTCTGCTGCTGGCGCCGCACCTCCCCGGTGCCGTTGCACTGAGGACAGCGGATCGGCTGTGTGCCCGGCTCGGCGCCGCTGCCGTTGCACTGGGGGCACGTCTCGTGCCGCTGCACGACAATCTCTCTTTCGATGCCGAACACTGCCTCTTCAAACTCGATGGTCAGGTCGTAACGCAGGTCCACACCGCGTGTGGGCCCCTGGCGCGCCGGGCCGGCGCGCCCACCGCCGAAAAAGCTCTCAAAGATGTCCTCGACGGTGCCGAATCCCGAGACATCGCCAAAGCCCCCGCCAAAACCGCCGAACCCTGCCCGTGGCCCTGCGTGCCCGAACCGATCGTACATCGTTCGCTTTTCCCGGTCCGACAGGACTTCGTACGCTTCGTTGATCTCTTTGAACCGGGTCTCTGCGCTCGGGTCCTTGTTAATATCGGGGTGATACTGCCGGGCCAGGCGGCGAAAGGCACGTTTGATCTCGTCTGGCGAAGCCTGGCGGTCTACCCCCAAGGTCTGATAATAATCCTGTTTCGCGCTCATGACTCTTTATTTACGCTTCCGTGTATTCGCCATCGATCACGTCATCCTCGTCGCCGGGTGCCTGTTCGGGCGCCGTGGGGCCCGGCTGCTCGTACATCGCCGCGCCCACCTTCTGCAAGGTATCGGCCAGCGCGTCTGCCGCCTGGCGCAGAACGTTCATGTCAGGGCTGTCGAGGGCAGTGCGCACCGCTGCCATCTTGTCCTCCAGGTCCGCCTTGGCGCTGCCCGGGATCTTGTCTCCATACTCGTGCAGCAGCTTCTGTCCCTGGTAGACGAGCGAGTCGGCCTTGTTGCGTGCCTCGACCAGATCGCGCCGCTCCCTGTCCTCCTGGCGGTGCTGATCCGCCTCGCGCACCATCCGCTGGATCTCTTCGTCCCTCAGCCCGCTGGAGGCGGTAATGGTGATCGACTGTTCGCGTCCCGTGGCCTTGTCGCGCGCCGAGACGTGGAGGATGCCATCGGCGTCGATGTCGAACGTGACCTCGATCTGAGGCACGCCACGCGGTGCCGGCGGGATGCCGTCGAGGACAAAGCGACCGAGTGACTTGTTGTCCGGCGCCATGGGCCGCTCGCCCTGGAGGACGTGGATTTCGACACTCGTCTGCCCATCCGACGCGGTAGAAAAGATCTGGCTCTTTTTCGTCGGGATCGTCGTGTTGCGCTCGATGAGTGGCGTGGCAACGTGCCCCAGCGTCTCGATGCTCAGGGTCAAGGGCGTGACGTCGAGGAGGAGGACATCCTTCACCTCGCCCGACAACACACCTGCCTGGATGGCAGCGCCGAGCGCCACCACCTCGTCGGGGTTGACCCCCTTGTGCGGCTCCTTGCCAAAGAACCCGCGCACCGCCGCCTGGATGGCCGGCATACGCGTCATGCCCCCGACGAGGACAATCTCTTCGATATCCGCCTGGGTGAGCCGTGCGTCCTTCAACGCCTGGCGGCACGGGCCGAGCGTTTTTTGAATCAGGTCGTCGACAAGCTGCTCCAGCCTGGCGCGGGTGAGCGTGATCTGCAAGTGCTTTGGCCCGCCGGCATCGGCCGTGATAAAAGGCAGGTTGATCTCGGTCTGCATCGTCGTCGATAGCTCGATCTTGGCCTTTTCTGCAGCTTCTTTCAGCCGCTGGAGGGCCATCCGATCCTCGCGCAGGTCGATCCCCTGCTCCTTGCGAAACTCGTCGGCCACCCAGTTGATAATCCGCTGGTCAAAGTCGTCGCCGCCGAGAAAGGTATCGCCATTCGTCGACAGGACCTCGAACACCTCGTCACCAACGTCGAGGATGCTGATGTCGAACGTGCCGCCCCCCAGATCATAGACGGCAATTCGCTGCTCGACGCCCTTGCCCAGCCCGTACGCCAGCGACGAGGCAGTTGGCTCGTTGATAATGCGCTGCACGTCAAGGCCGGCGATCTTGCCCGCGTCCTTGGTTGCCTGCCGCTGGCTATCATTAAAGTAGGCAGGCACGGTGATCACCGCTTCGACCACAGGCTCGCCAAGATACGCCTCTGCATCCTGTTTGATCTTTTGCAGAATCATGGCCGAGATCTCGGGCGGGGAATAGTGGCGCTTGCCCATCTCGACCCAGGCATCCCCGTTGGGCTGCTCGATGATGGTGTAGGGCAAAAACTCGCGCGCCTTGCGAACTTCGGGGTCGTCGTACTGGCGCCCCATCAAGCGCTTGATCGAAAAGATCGTGTTGTCGGGGTTGGTAATTCCCTGGCGGCGCGCCACCTGGCCCACCATCCTCTCGCTCGTCTTGGGATTGACCGCGACGACAGACGGAAAGAGCCTGCCGCCCTCAGAGCTGGGAATAATGGTCGGCTCGCCACCTTCCATGACGGCACACACCGAGTTGGTGGTGCCCAGGTCGATTCCTACAATCCTGGTCATGATTGCATCTCCTATGTCCTATCGATAGATCATCGTCGTCCAGATTCGTTGCGCGCCACGACTCGGTTCAGCCTGCGTTCCCGGGCTTGGCCGGCACCAGCGGGCCGGCCGACACGCGCACCATGCTTGGGCGCAGCACTCGCTCGCCCAGGCAGTACCCCGTCTGCACCGCGTCGATGATGTGGCCCTCGGGTACCGCGGTAGAAGGCTCATAGCTGACGGCTTCATGGAAAACAGGATCAAAAGCCGCTCCCTCCACCTCGATGGCACTGACCCCTTCCTGATCCAGCAAGTTCTGAAACTTTTGCCGGATGAGGCGAATCCCCACCAGCCAGCCTTCCTCTGTGGCGGCTGGTGGTAGAATGTCGAACGCGCGCTCAAAGTCGTCGATCACGGGCAGCAGGCGGGTCAGCACGTCGGCGCGGGCGTTGGTATACACCTGCTCCTGATCTCGCTGGAAGCGCTTGCGCGCATTCGCCAGCTCGGCACGTGCGCGCTGCCAGCCATCCAGATACTCAGCCTGCTTTTCCTGGCACGCCTCGAGCTCCCGGCGCAGGGCCTCTTCCACGTCGAGGGGTTCAATCTGGCCTCCTTCGGCAGCCGCTTCTCCACGGATCAAATCCGCCGCTGGGGCTCCCTCTCCCTCGTAGGGAGGTTCGCGCTCTGATTGCTGCTCGCCGGCCATTCCGGCCTCTAGATCTTGATCTCGCATGTCATCGTCACTCCTTCTCATGAGCTCGGTAGTTCTTCAGTTCCTGCATAGATGTCGCCAAACAGGTCGCTCAACAGCCCCGCGACGTAGCGCACAGTCGAGATGGCGCGGCTGTATGGCATGCGCATCGGTCCCAGCACCCCCAGCGCGCCCTGCACCTCGCCGGTGACGCCATACGGAGACACGATGAGACTGCATTCTTTCAGCTCTGTCCAGCGTCCCTCGCCGCCAATAATCACCTGCACGCCGCCCACCTCCAGCATCTCGGTGAGCAGGCCTTCGAGCAGTGTGCGGTCCTCAAGCAGGTGCACCACATTTCGCGCACTCTCGGGCACGAGAAACTCGGGTTGATGCAGGATGTTGATCAATCCGTCGCGATAGAGGTGGAGGTCCACCTGGCTGTCGATACGCTGCATCATAGTCGCGACGACGTCGAGAACCTGCTGCTCAAAACTGCCCACCAGCGCCTTGCAGGTGCGAAGACGGTGCATAGAAGCCCCGGCACACAGATCATTCAACCTGTTGGCGACCTGTGTCAGCGTGTCCTGGTTCACTGCCTCGTCGAGATTGAGCATCTGCTGGCGCACGATCCCGCCCTCCAGGACGAGGATCAGAAGAGCCATTGTCTCCCGGATCGAGAGCAGCTCCAGGTGTCTCATCCGGCACTTTTCTGTCTTCAGGCTGGTGACCAGCGCTGCCGACCGGGCCGTGTGCGCCAAGACAGAGGCAGCCAGGCGCATCCACTGTTCCAGGTCTACCCCCACCTGGTGGAATTGGTGGCGGATAGTACGCTGTTCGTCGGCGGGTAGGTCCGACTCGCGCATCAGGCGCTCCACAAAGTAACGGTACCCCTGCTCTGTCGGCACGCGGCCGGCAGAAGTATGAGGTTGGTGTAAATAACCCAACTCCTCCAGGCGCCCCATCTCGCTGCGCACAGTGGCCGAGCTGACGCCCAGGCCATAGTCACTGATCGTTTTCGATCCGACAGGCTGGGCAGTAGTGACATAGTCGCGCACGACCAATCCCAGCACGAGCTGTTGCCTAGGTGTCAAATCCTCCATCATTGTCCTTGTTTCGCCTCTAGCTCAATCCATCCAGTGGTCGATTTCAACAGGCTCCCAGGAATTAGCACTCGACCACCGAGAGTGCTAACATGTCCATTTACGAATGATACCACGATCATGAAGGACTGTCAAGAACGAGCAGAGGGATCAAGAGTTACTAGTACGCGTGGCGATCGCCGAATATGTTGAAAATGGTACGCAGAATGATCTTGATATCGAGCCACAGCGACCAATTCTCAATGTACCACAGGTCATACTTGGTGCGCTCGGCAATCGATGTGTCGCCGCGCAGGCCGTTGACCTGCGCCCAGCCGGTGAGGCCCGCCTTTTCCCGGTGGCGGTCCATATAGCGGGGGATGCTGCGTCGGAACTGCTCAACGTAGACAGGGCGCTCCGGGCGTGGTCCGACGAGGCTCATGTCGCCCACCAGGACGTTGATGAACTGCGGCAGCTCGTCGATCGACAGGCGGCGAATCACCCGCCCCACGCGGGTGACCCGTGGGTCGCCCGCTGTGGTCCATCCCGGACCTCCCTTTTCCGCGTCGGTGCGCATCGATCGGAACTTCAGGCACCAGAAGGGCCGGGCATCGAGTCCCATCCGCTCCTGGGCATAGAACACGGGGCCAGGTGAATCGAGCTTGATGGCGGCAGCGACGAGGAGAAGAAACGGAGAGAGCAGGATCAGGCCCACCCCACTGCCAAGGATATCGACGGCGCGCTTGAGCTGGAGCTTCCAGCCACGCAGGGCAACGTCGCGCACAGTGAGCAGTGGCAACCCACCCAGGTCGCCAATGCTCAACTCAGTGGCAATGATCTGAAACAGGTCTGGGAAGATCTTGATACCCACCTGGCCGCGCTCGCAGCGCGAGATGATGGCCAGCACTTCCTGGTGACTCAGATCTGGCCGGCCGATGATCACCTCTTCGACCGCATGCTCCTGGATAATCTCGGGGATATCGTCGACACCCCCGAGCACCGGCACGCCCATGATCGCCTGTCCTGGCGGCGAGTCACCATCCACGAATCCGACCACCTGGTAGCCGAGTCGCGGCATCTGGCGCACCTTCTGCAAGATCATACGTCCCACGTCACCCGTGCCGACGATCAGCAAGCGGTCAGACCAGTAGCCGTGGCGGCGCATCCAGTTGCGCACAATGACCAGGGCCGAGCGGCTGGTCGTCACCAGCAGCACGGTGAGCAGCCACGCGTAAATCACCATCACCCGCGGAAAATCGAGCTCCAGCGTGCTGTTCTTGAAAATAAAAGTGGTAAAAGCGATGGTCGCGACGGTGCCGATCGAAGTAGCGGCAAAGATGCGGTAGAGCTCGTCGAGCCTGGGCATCGAGCGCTTGACATCGTACAGGCGTGAGACAAAGTAAAGGAGAGGCATCACGAACAACTGGATCACCATCATCCCGGCATAGTCGGAAAACGGCGCGAGATTGATTGCCGCCGGGGGCAGCTTTAGCCGGAGCCAATAGGCCAGGTAGAACGCGACCGCGACCATGACCAGGTCGTTGGCGACCAGCGATAACGCAAAGAGAGCGTCAGCGCGGCGTTTCACACTGCCTCCCGCGGATCGCTGACTGGCACGGCCGACGCCACGCCTCGCTGGCTCACAGGGCGCAGCCAATCGCGCATCAGCGCCAGCCCGCCCATCAGACCAATGGCACCATAGATCAGCCAGTTGACCACAAAAAAGGTGTGATCCTTATAATGCTTGTCGTGAAAGAGGCGCATCGTGCGGTAGAACTCAATGTTGGCAAAGGTGCTGCGCTGCCGGCTCGACTGGCCCTTGTAGTGGAGCACGGTTACGGCGGCGTTGTACCAAACCTGCCAGCCGCGCCGCTTGGCGCGGTAGCAAAAGTCGAGGTCTTCGGCGTACATAAAGTACTGCTCGTCGAGTGGACCGATCTGGTCGAGCACGTCGGCGCGGATCAGCATAAAGGCGCCGACCACCGAATCCACCTCGGTGGTCACATCGGGCGGCAGGTAGGTGACGTTGTAACGGCCAAAGCGCCGGCTATGTGGGAAAAGGCGGCTCAAGCGCGAGAGATGGTAGAAAGCCACCTCCGGCGTGGGAAAGCTGCGCCGGCATGCCCTGTCGAGGCTGCCATCCTCACGCACCAGGCGTGGGCCGGCGATCCCTGCCCCCGGCCTCTCCTCCAGGAACCCAACCATGTCGGCCAACGCCGACGGGGGCAGGAGCGTGTCCGGGTTGAGGAGAAGGACGTAGCGCGGCCGCACACCAGTCGACTCCGCGGCGCTGCCAAAGCCAAAGGCGCGAAACCCAAGATTGTTGCCGGCAGCATAGCCCCGGTTCTCGGCGCGAACCAGCCGTACCTGTGGGAACTCGGCTGCCACCATATCTGCGCTGCCGTCGTGCGAGTCGTTGTCGACGACACACACCTCAAAAGCCAAATCGCCGCGACTGGAGAATATCGACTCGAGACAATCGCGCAGCAGGTCGCGTACGTTGTAACTGACGATCACAATCCCCAGGTCAGGCATTCTTCCTTGAAAACAACCCCTCACAGCCTGTCATTGCGAGGGTGCGGTCGTTTCGCGCCCGAAGCAATCTCCAACGCACATTGCGCCTCAATCCAGGATGCTGCGCGCGATGACGACACGCTGAATCTCGCTCGTTCCCTCATAGATCTCGGTAATCTTGGCGTCGCGGAAATGCCGCTCCACCGGATACTCTTTGCTGTAGCCATTCCCGCCAAAGATCTGCACCGCTTTGGTCGTTAGCCACATCGCCGTCTCGGATGCAAAGAGCTTGGCCATCGACGCCTGCAGGCTATAGCGCCCGCCGCTCTTTGCCACTTCATCCTTGGCCATAGCAGCCTGGTAGGTAAGGAGACGGGCAGCCTCCAGGCGAGTCTTCATATCGGCCAGCATGAACTGGATCGCCTGGAACTCGGCGATCGGCTGGCCAAACTGCTCGCGCTCCTTGGCATAATCGCGCGCGGCTTCAAAGGCCGCCTCGGCGATCCCCACCGCCTGCGCGGCGATCCCGATCCGCCCTGCATCGAGGATGGAGAGCGCGATCTTGAATCCCTCTCCCTCTTTCCCAAGGCGGTACCACGCAGGCACTCGATAGTTCTCAAAGACCAATTCTGAAGTATGAGACGCCCGAATACCCAGCTTTGGTTCCACTTTTCCGGGAGCAAAGCCGGGGAGTTTCGTATCCACCACAAAGGCCGAAATGCCACGGTGCCCTTTGGACTTGTCGGTCATGGCAAAGAGGATGATATAGTCGGCGTTGGGGCCGCTGGTCACCCACGCCTTCAGCCCGTTGATGACATACTCGTCGGCGTCGGCGTCATAGACGGCGGTGCAGCGCATGGTGGCAGGGTCCGAGCCTGCCTGGGGCTCTGTGAGAGAGTAAGCGCCCAGCTTTTCGCCGCTGGCCAGGGGCACGAGAAAGGCCTGCTTCTGCTCTTCGGTGCCAAACTTTTCCAGGCCGTAACACACGAGAGAGTTGTTTACCGACATGATGACCCCGTG
>JAFGIA010000413.1 GCA_016929795.1 Anaerolineae bacterium | reverse complement strand
GTCGCCCGTCGCGTCTGACAGGTCGACGATCGCCGCCGGGCCGACGAGAAAGTCGTTCAGCTCGAGCTGGGCGATGTCCTTGCCGGCCGTGAAAAAGTGGATCTCGCCGTCCAGGTGCGTGCCCAGGTGGTTGCTGTGCGTCAGCAACTGCCCGTTGGCCCCATTCGGTGCCAGCCGCTTAAAGTATTTCACCTGCAGCGGCTCGTAGGTGGGCCACGGTGGAGTGCCGATGCCCAGGGGGATGGTCAGGTCAATCATCTTCATTGTCGTCAACTCCTTTCATTATGTCATCTTGTCGCAGACGCTAATGCCTGCTCATAATACGCCACATTCTCGCGGATCATCTCACGGATTGGCAGCCGGTAGGGGCACTTGTCCTCACACTCGCCGCACTCGATGCACGCACTCGCGCTGGCCATCGCCTGCGCCACAAACCCCGTCGCCACCATCTCTGGCGGAAAACGCTCTACAAAACTGCGCACAGTCATCACCACAGAGATACGCACCCCCTGCGGGCACGGCTCGCAATACTGGCACCGCCGGCAAAAGCGCCTGTCGACGATCCCGCGGATGCGCTCGATCTCGCGCCGCTCCTCGTCGGTCAGTGCCCACGCTCCGGCCACGATCCCGGCGATCTCTTCGATCTCGTCCACAGACTGCACGCCAGGATCGGGCACCACCCCCTCGAACTGGAGCAGGTACTTGATCGCCAGCCGTGCATCGTCGAGCAGCCCACCACCGAACGGCTTCATGGCGATAAAACCCACGTCATGCGCGCGCGCCAGTGGTACCAGCCGGGCTTCCGCCTCATTCGTCACAAAGTTAAAGGGGAACTGGATCGTCTCGAACAGGGTCGACTCTACCGCTGCCAGCGCCACCTCCATCGAGTGGCTGGTCAGCCCGACGTGCCCCACCTTGCCCGCCTCCACGGCATCGCGCGCTGCCTCGAGCGCGCCACCCGGCCCTAACACCCGCTCGTACGCGTCCCTGTCGCTCACGTTGTGAAACTGCCACAGATCGATATGATCCACCTGCAGCCGGCGCAAGCTCAGCGCCAGGTGCTCTTCAGCCATCTCTTTGTCGCGCGCCCCCGTTTTTGTCGCCAGCACCACCCCGTCGCGCCGTCCTTGGATCGCCTTGCCGATCCGCTCCTCGCTGGTCGTGTACCCGTTTGCCGTGTCGAAAAAAGTAATCCCCAGGTCGAGGCAGCGCTGCACCACGCGCACCGCCTCCGCCTCTGTCAGCCGCTGGATGGGAATGCCGCCAAACCCAACGCGCGACACCCCCAGCCCCGTCCTTCCCAGAACTACCGTCCTCATCATTCCTCCTTCCGCCTCACCAACACCTTATCCACTCGAAACGCGTCCATATCGATCACTTCGAACTCGAGCGAGCCTTGGGCAAAGCGGTCCCCCGTCTCGGGTATGTGCCCCAGGCAGTCCATGACAAATCCCCCCAGCGTCTGGTAATGGGCCTCCTCCTCGCCGGGGAGCGAATCGAGGTCAAACATCTCCTTGAATTCATCCACCGGCAGCAGGCCATCCAGCAGCCACGATCCATCTTCACGCTGCACCGCACGCGGCTGGTCCAGCTCCCCCGCTTCCGGCAGGTCGCCCACGATCGCTTCCACAATATCTGTCACCGTCACCAACCCCTGCAGACCGCCATGCTCGTCGATGACGAACGCCATCGACGTGCCCGTCCTCTTTAGAGTATCCAACACGCTGAGTGCCAGTGCGCTCTCTGGCACAAAGTAACACGAATGGAGCACCCCCTGGAGGTCGAGCGCCTCGCCCGCCAGGCACTGGCCCAACACGTCGCGCGCGCGCACCATGCCCTGCACATGGTCCAGGTTGGTGGTGGCGACGGGAAAGCGCGAATGAGCGCTGCGCATGATCGCCTGCCTGATCTCTTCAGCGGGATCCTCCGTATCGAGCCACTCGATCTCGGTACGTGGGGTCATGACGGCGTCGACACGCCTGTCACCGAGGCGAAACACACCCTTCACCATATCCTGCTCCGCCTCTTCGAACACACCCGCTTCGGTGCCTTCCTCGATCATGATCCGGATTTCGCTCTCTGTCACCGGTGGTTCGGCCGAGCGCCGCGCGCCCAGCAGGCGCACCACGAGCTGGGTGGATGCCGTGAGCAGCGACACGAGGGGCGCTGCGAGGTGCGATAGGGTGTGGATCGGTGGCGTAAAGGCAGAGGCTATCCGCTCCGGGTCATTGAGAGCCAACTGCTTGGGCACCAGCTCGCCCAGGACAAGCGACAGGTAGGTGATCGTGATCACGACGATGGCGACGGCCACCGCCTCGCTGTAGCGTGCCAACAGCGGCACGCCGGCAAGCACCTCAGCCAACTCCTGGGCAATCGTCGCGCCGCCGAATGCGCCTGCGAGCACGCCGACGAGCGTAATGCCGATCTGGATCGTCGACAGAAAACGCGCCGGCCTCTCGGCCACTTCAAGCGCGCGCTGCGCGCCTGCATCTCCCTCGTCGGCACGCTCCTGCAGCCGTGCCCGGCGTGCCGAGACGACAGCCATCTCGGCCATGGCCAGCAACCCATTGACGAGGATGAGCAAGAGAATAACGGCCATCTCGAGCGAGACATTTGCCACCGATCCTGACTCCTATCCTGTCATAGACCTGAAAGCGGGCTTGCCGCCAGCTCAAGTTGCCGCTGGTAGAGCTGGCTGTAGAGCCCGCCGCGGTCGATCAACTCCCTGTGATCGCCCACCTCCACGATACGCCCATCCTCCAGGGCAACGATCTTGTCTGCGTCGCGGATCGTACTCAGCCTGTGGGCGATCACGAGCGCCGTGCGCCCCTGGAGCACCGAGTCGAGCGCCTGTTGGATCAGGTATTCCGCCTCCGCGTCCACCGACGACGTCGCCTCGTCGAGGATCAGGATACGTGGATCGGCCAGGATCGCGCGCGCCAGAGCCAGGCGTTGCTTCTGCCCACCGCTCAGGCGCACACCCCGCTCGCCGATCTCTGTGTCGTACCCTTTGGGTAGTGACTGGATGAACTCGTGGGCGTAGGCTGCCTTGGCTGCTGCCACCAGATCCTCTTCTGTTGCATCCGGCTTGCCATAAAGCAGATTATCGCGCACGGTCGTGTTAAAGAGAAAGGTATCCTGCAGCACCACAGCCACCTGGCTGCGCAGTGACTCGAGCTTGACGTGGCGCAGGTCATAGCCATCCACCGTGATCCGCCCATGGACCGGGTCGTAGAAGCGGCAGAGCAGGTTGGCGATGCTCGTCTTGCCCGCGCCACTCGGCCCGACCAGCGCGACCACTTCGCCAGGGGCCATGCGGAAATCGACGTCGTGCAGCACCTCGGGGTGCTGCTCCTCGTCGAGGGGCGTTCCTTCCGGGCGCCGCCGGCCGTAGCGAAAGTGCACATCGTCAAACACCACCTCGCCGCGCATCAGCGGCAGCTCGACCGCATCAGGGGCATCGGCCACGTCCGCCGTCTCGTCGAGCAGCTCAAAGATCCGGTCCCCGGCTGCGATCGCCTCCTGGAACACGCGGTCGATCTCTGTCAGGCGGTTGATCGGCTCGTAGAACGACGTCACATAGGCTAGAAACGCCACGAGCGTGCCGAGCGTCAGCTCGCCACCGATCACCATGGCGCCACCCACGCCCAAGACGATGGCTGTGCCCATCGATGCCACAAAACGCATGGCGGGAAAAAAGGTGGCCCAGTAGCGGATACCCTCTACCCGTGCCTCGTAATACTCTTCACTCTCTGTCGCAAAACGCCGCAGTTGCTGCTCCTCCTGCCCAAATGCCTGGATCACCTGGATGCCCGACAGGTTGTCCTGAAGCTGCGCGTTCAGATCGCCCAGGCGATCGCGCACGCGGCGATAGATGGGGCGGATGCGTGTGTTAAAATAGCGCATCGCAATCGCCAGGATCGGCACCGGCACCAGCACCAGTGCCGCCAGCCTCGCATCGAGCACAAAGAGAATCACCGCACCACCCACAAGGCGCAGCAAGGCGACGGCTGCCAGCGCCGATCCGTGCGTCACAAACTGCTCCAGCACGCCGACGTCATTCGTAACCCGCGACATGAGCTCGCCCGTCGACGTGCGCTCAAAAAACGAGAGCGACAGCCGCTGCAGCCACGCGTAGAGCCGCACCCGCAGGTCGAGGATGAACTTTTCACCCAGCGCGTGCCGGATAAACATATCACCCGCGTCCACGCCATTCTGCAATGCATAGACGCCCACCAACACGGCCACGAGCATCCCCAGCCGCCCCAGGTCGCGTGCGCCCAGCACTTCGTCGACGATCGTCTTCTGGAACAGGGGCGGCACCAACTCTAGCGACGCCCGCCCCAACAACAACACGGCGCTCACCAATAGAGTCTTCCAATACGGTGTCAAAAAGCCAAACAATCGCTTTAGTGTGCTCATTTCCTATCTACCACCCTCAAAAAAGGTCAACGTCGCACCAGCACCACACCGAGCAGAATCAGCACCAGGCTGACGATCACCACTGGAGTCAGTGTCTCGTCGAGCACGAGCGCGCCCATGATCAGGCCATTCACCGGGATCACGTACGTCACCATGCTCACGAACGTCGCGCTCGTACGCTCGATGAGCGCATAGTAGATCACGTACGCGATCACCGTCCCAAACACGATCAAGCCAAGCCACGACCAGAGTGCGGGCGCCGACAGAGACAGGTCGAACGGCTGCTCCAGGCTCAGGCTCAATGGGAGCGTCAGCACGGCACCCATTGTGAGCTGTCCAAGGGTGTTCATCAGCGGCGGCTCGTCGCGCAGCCGCTCGCGTGCATAGACCGCCGCCCAGGCATAACTCGCCGATGCGGCTACGATCGCCAACTGCCCCAGCAGGTTCGCGTGTAGCCCCGCGCGCAGGTCGGGCAGCATCAGCACGCCGACCCCCACAAAGCCGAGTGCCACACCTGCCGCGCTTGCCCACGTCATCCGCTCCGCGACAATGATCCAGTGCGCCATGATCACTGTAAAGAGCGGCATCGTCGCCTGCAGCAGCGCCGCCAGTCCGCTCGGGATATACTGCTCGCCCCAAGTAATCAGCGCATAGGGCAGCGTGCCGCTGAAAAAGCCCATCATCGCGTACGCACCCCACAGCGACCGCTCACGCGGCACCCGCTGCCGCGCGAGTAGGACAATGGCCCACAGGATCACGGCCGAAAAGAGCAGCCTCCCCGCCACCAACGTGAACACCGGAATGTCGGCGACGGCGATCTTGATGAACAGGTAGCTCGATCCCCAGATTGTGCCGAGCAGCAGGAGCAACAACACGTTCATCGTGCCCTGGTCCCCTAACAGGTGCTCAAAGCGCTGGATCTCGACCAGGTAGCCGTTCCGATCTCGCAAAGAGCAAACGTGATTTACCCATCTATCGGCGGTCGTGCCATGCACTGCGTCTCCTTGCCGTAGGTGCGGTTATTGTAGCACGCTTCGGAGCAAATTGCCAACGATGAGCTTATAACGGTCAAAGGTGATACACGGCCTGTTACCTTGCCACCGTGACCGGTTGAGGGTATAATGGGCGTGTCTCCGATGAGGCTGTCAACCCGCGTGGGCAGCACGCCCGGTAGATATTGCGTTGACCAGGGCGGTTCCATCTACAGATCGGTCCGAGAGGAAAAGGTCTCATGAGCGGACGAGTGCAGTGGATCACGTACAAGAACGAGGGACTGCCAGGATTCAAGATGGCTGTGGTGCAGGCATTGACCTTCTTCCGATCTGACCTTTACGTCGCCGATGGCCACCAGGCAGCCCTTGACTGGCTACTTGCGCAGGACATCGAGGATTAGAGTGGACCCACAGCCCGCCACTCGCCCTGTTGAGGCTCGGAAGGCCACAACTCTTCCTTGCTCTGAGAGCAGCTTGCTCCCCGTCGCACGCGTCCTTGTCCTGATTGCTGGCCTCGGCATCACCGGCCTGGGCCTGTCATGCAGCGCCTTTGGCCTGCTCGGCATCCTGTTGGGTCAAATGGGCGGCGGGGTAGAGCCCGTCACGGCGGTGCAAGGCATCACCCTCTACACCGGCTTTGTCGCCGTGTCGTCCATCCTGGGCCTGGCGCTGGCCTGGCACGCGTGGCGCGCCATCCAGCGCCACCCATCCGCCGCCTTTCACCCGCCGCCTGCCTGGCCTTTGCTCCTCCTCTTCCTACTCGCCCTGGCCGCCGGGCAGATCGTCCTGTCGTTCGATCTGCTGCCGGCGATCACCTTTCCCCTCGCCCATGTCAGCGTCGCCGTGATCCCGCCCCTCGCCATCGTTGCCCTTGCCGGCCGCACCCTGGGTGGTGTCACGCGCTGGCGCACCATCACGCTGCAGATCGCAGGGGGTGCGTTCCTTGCCACTTTCCTAGCCTTTGCCATCGAGCTGACCATCTTCTTGATACTGCTCGTTGGAGCAATGATCGCCGTGTCGATACAGCCCGGTGGAGAGCAGATCCTCACCAACCTCGCAGACAGTCTCGCCCGGCTACAGGTTCAGGATCCAAATGCCCTGCTCGATCTATTGAACGTGCCACTCGTCGCCGTAGGGGCACTTGTCATAGTCGCCGTCCTCGTGCCGCTGGTTGAAGAAGCGGTCAAGACAGCCGGCATCGGCCTGATGGCCGGCATCAGCCTGATGACCCACCGCCGGCCGACGCAGGCGCAGGCGATGTTGTGGGGAGTGGCTGCCGGTGCCGGGTTTGCCACTGTGGAAGGGCTGTTCAACACGCTGAACAGCCTGGACGCGTGGGCGCTCGTCGTCGTGCTGCGCATCGGGGCCACCCTGCTCCACTGCTTCACAGGCGCGTTAATGGGACTCGCCTGGCACCACGCTTTCGCCGGGCGCTGGCTGCGCACCCTCGGCCTGTATGCAGGCAGCGTAGCCATACACGCCGCCTGGAATGGGCTGTCAGTGGGCATGACTGTGGCGCCACCCGACACATCCGGTGGTAGCAATGTCTCGCCAGATATCCTGTTTGCCGGTGTTGCATCCGTCGCCATGCTGATCTTGCTGCTCACACTCGCCAGCGCCATGGCCGCAGGGCTGGCCTGGCTGACGCGGCGCATGGACGCGTCCACGAGGAGCCATCATGGTGTCACGCACAGAGAGTGACGAAAAGTACCTGCTCGATCTGGTCGCCGAGGTGCTCGCCGAGCCCGATTACCGCTGGCAGCACCGCTTCCCGACACTCGTCGGCGACCCGGGCAAGGACGGCAGGCCCCGGCCCCTGCCTGTCGACGGCTACTTTCCCCGCCACCGGCTGATCGTCGAGTATTGGGAGCGGCAGCACAGCGCACCCGTGCCGATCATGGACGAGCACGCGACAGTAAGCGGGGTATCCGCCGGTCACCAGCGTCGACTGTACGACGTCCGGCGCCGGGAATGGGCCGCGGCGCACGGGATGCGTCTCGTCATTCTCGACTACCGTGGCTTTCCCACGGATGGGCGAGGGCGCATTGTACGCGACAGGGCACGGGACCTGGAGATCGTCGCCGCCGCTCTGCGCGCTGCTGGTGTGGCCGTCGAGCCGGCGCGTGCCCCCTTTGACGCCGAGGCCTACCTGGCAGAGGTGAGAAGCGGCTGCTTTCTCTGTCGCCTGGTGCATGGTGATCCGTCACTGCCGGTGCACCACGTCATCTGGCGCGGCGGCAGTGCCATCGTCTTTCTCAACCGCTTCCCCACAGTATATGGTTATACCCTCGTCGCACCCGTGGCACACGTGGAAAAAGTCACAGGCGACCTGACGCTGAACGACTACCTCGCCCTGCAGCGAGTCGTCCACGCGGTCGGCGAGGCAGTGCGCCTTGCGCTCAAGCCGGAACGGATCTACCTCCTGTCGTTGGGCAGCCAGACAGCCACCCCCCACGTCCACTGGCACGTCGTCCCCTGCCCACCGGGACTGCCTTTCGAGGAGCAGCAGTTGGCACTGCTCGATGTGGAAAAACGGGGGGTCCTGTCGCTCGGCGACGACCAGGCCGCCGAGCTCGTGCAGCGCATCCGCGCACACCTGCCCGCCTGGATGCGCGAGCGCACAAGCTGACAAAGGCGCATTATCTCATCGGGCGCACGACGAGCACCGGCCTTTTGGCCCGCACTACGATCTCGCGCGCCAGGTTGCCCATCAACGCCAGGCGCAACCCGCCTGCCACCTCCGACGACCCGATCACGATCAGATCATAGTCTCCGTCTTGGGCTTCAGCCAAGATCTCATCCACGACGATCCCGCGCCGCAGCTTGACCTCCGACAACTCGCACTCGGCCTTGACCACCTGGGCGGCCCACCGCAGCTCGGATGCCGTCTGCGTGTCCGATTGCAGCAACTCGGCCAGCGTCTCTTCCATCTGCTCCAACCCTGTGTACATCGCCGGCAGCGCATCGACCACGTGCAGCACCGTTGTCTTGGCGCCGGCCCCACACGCCAGCGCCGCGCCTGCCCAGACCGACAGGTGTCCCATCTCGGTGCCAGAAGCGCAGATCAACACCTTCGACAACCCTGCCCTGCTCCCTTTGACACACAACACGGACACCCTGGCGCGCTCGACGACGCGCATCGCCACCGAGTCGAGAAATGAGCGCCTCGACCGCTTACCTCCCAGTGCTCCGAGTGACACCAGATCATAGTTGCCCGCCTCGATCTCGCCTATCACCAACGATTCGGCATCGCCCGTTTCAACCTGCACGTGCACATCCAACCCCTCGGCCGCCAGCCCAGCCGCAGCCTCGCTCAGAAACGCAAACAGCTCGGCCGCATTGCGTTCCTTGCCGACGACCCCCAACAACGTGACACGGCCAGCCAGGGCACGCGCAACAGCCAAGCTAAAGTGCAGTGTCGTCTCGCGCTGCTTGCTGCCAATCGTGCCAACCAGCATGTGCATCACATCACCTCTCAATGACCAGCCACCACTCCAAAGAGCCGCAAGGCTGTCAGGGTCGCGCCGATGAAAGGCAGTACCGAAAAGAAGAGTCGAATACGTGGGCCAGCAAAGTAGCGGGTGGAAACTGCACCGATCTGCGCACCGATTGCCGCACCCGTGTGCATAACCAGCGCCATCAGGATGTCCACATTGCCCTTCAAAGCATGAGTGAGTGTGCCAAACCCGGCCGAGATCACAATCTCAAACAGATCGGTGCCCACTGCTACGTGCGTCGGCACGCCGACCAGGTAGACGAGCATCGGCATTCGAATAAACCCGCCGCCGACGCCGAGCACGCCGGCGAGCAAGCCGGTCAAAAAACTCACCGTGAGAATAACCCACAGCGAAATCGATTCCACTCCCGACTCGGGCAAAGAGATCATGGGCGGGAGGTGCACGCCACGGGCACGGCGGGCTGCGCCCTGGAACGCCAGTGCCTCACGTGCATCCATCTGTTCGGTGCGTACCAACTGCAGTGCTCGCAGGCTCTCCCAAGCCGTAAAGGTACCGATCGCCAACAGAATGACCACATAAATCGTCCCAACCACCTGATCGATAACTCCGGTCCCCTCCAACCCTTCGATGATCCGCGCTCCCACTTCCACCCCGGGCACCGTGCCCGCGACCATCAGCAACCCGAGCTTGACGTCCACATGCCCCAACAGGCGGTGTCGCCTGGCAGCGACGATCGACTTGCCCGTCATATGCGCCAGATCGGTGCCGACGACAAAGTTCATCGGCACGCCGACCAGGAACATCATCGGGCCGGCGAGAAAGCCTCCCCCCACGCCAAAAAAGCCGCCGAGCAGGCCCACCAGAAAACCGACCGCGGCGAGCAGGAGCGGGTTTACGACAACATCCGCAACCGGAAAGTACACAAGCCCTCCTACTCGAGCCGTTCCAGCCCAAGCCAGCGGACGATCAAGCCGGTAAGCGCTTCGAGCATGACCGCCTGGGCAACGATCAACACCAGTGCCAGGATAGCATACGCGACCATGTAGGAATCGTACATCTCTTTGAGCGGCTCACCGAGGAAACTCAGGGCCAGGTAGAAATAGATGACCAGCAGGACGCTGTACACCACCATTTCAATCGCAAAATTGCGAATGAGGATCTTCAGGTTATGATTTCGCACGTAAGAACCTCCCCGCATGTCTCGCCTGCCACACCTGGCTCCAGGGCCAGAATCGACACACTGCCCCCTGCCTGCGCCTCAGCGCGACATCACCAGGCCCGCCAGGCGTGCTGCTGTCGCATTGCTGCTCACAATGGTCACACCTGCCTGGCTCAGGCGCGCTTCCACGCGCTCCACTGCCGCCAGATCCACGCCACACACGTGGCCAATCACCAGCGGGCCAGGCCCCTGGAGCATCTCCAGCGCGACCGCCACCTCCCCTGATAGCGCTTCCGGCGTATCTCCCGCCACTACCACGTCGAGGAGGATCGCCCCGGTCCCCGGATCGTCAAGGGCATTGCTCAACCGCTGCGGGCTCAGCTCCACGCAGTCCAGAGTCACGGCCTCGCCTGCTACGTCACCCACCATGAGCCACGCCTCGCGGCACAACACCTCAGAGGCAAACAGGCCGACGATCCCGCGCCGCCCTGTGCCCAGCAGCTTCCTCAGGTTAGCAGCCATCGCCGCCAGCTCTTCGTCCTGCTCCTCCAACCGCGACGAGATCAGAGCCTGGTCCCAGCCGCGTACCCACGCAGCAGCCCGGTGAACCGCCTCGTCGAGACGACGCGCCGGAATCGCGCCCGCCTGCCAGGCACGGCTCGGGTCCCTCCCTAACAGGCACAACACCACCGGGCGAATGCTGTCACCCACCTGCTCCAGCACCTGATCCTCGTCTACGTCGCGCGTCGTGGTGACAATGGCGACAATGATCTCGATCTCGGGATCGTTTTGCAGTGCCTGCCACCCGTCCAGAAACCCGGCGATAGTCAGCATGCCTGGCTCGCCCTCCGGCCCGATCGCTCGTACTGCTGCCACCCCCTGCCTGGCCAGGAGGCACACCACCTCGCGTAACGCACCCGCGCTCGACGCCATCACTCCGATCTTGCCGCGTGCCTCTCCAGGCGCGATTGTGTCCCTCTCTCGTCCCATGCTGGCGTCTCCTCGTTTCTCCCTTCCGAACTGCCGTGGGCAACAGCCCCCGGGGTGAACCTGAACCACCCTTCACCCAAGAAACTTGTACCCATTTTACCACGTACCGTCCAGATCGCGAAATTGGGCAGGAGGCATAATGAATCACTTGACGAAAAGGCCATTTTGAGTTATGATTAGTTGCGAGAGGGGGATATGTCACCTGGAGACCTGGCGTATATACGCTTTTTCATCATACGTGGGGAGGGCGATGCGGCAGCCGCGTCAGCTTTGCAGGCGCGCCTGATCGCACACGGCGCTTGCAGCTACTTTGGTTGGGATCCACGCCCACCCCGCTGGCGTTTCTTCTACGACACCGGCCTGTCGCAGGCCGAGATCGAACTGCTGCTCGGCCCCCTCATCTCTCGATTCAAGATCACCATCTCGTCGTGATCCTATGACC
>JAFGIA010000009.1 GCA_016929795.1 Anaerolineae bacterium | reverse complement strand
CGCAGGCCGTTGTTGCCCGCGCTGTTGACATAGATGCCATAGCCCATGTCCGAGGTGAAATAACCGGCGTGGTCCCAATGGTCGCCGCCGTCGCTGTTCACCGTCAGGCCATAGCCTTCGTCGCTCTGAAAGTCGCCAGCCACGCTCTGCACGCTGCGCCCGACGATGGCGTGGTTAAAGTAGGTGTAGCCATAGACCGCCTGGCCGCCACTGTCCGCGCGCACCGCGCTGCCCGATGCCGTCTGTACATAAAGCGCCGGGCCGCTGCTCTGGGGAGAGGCGGTGTTGTTGATGTTGAGCGTCGCCTCGCCAAAGGCGCTGCCCGAGGTCGGACCTTCGATCTTGGCCTGTGGATACAGGCTCCAGGCATATGGGGTGGGCGCGATCGCCTGCCGGGGAAGGGTCGTGTAGGCAATCTCACCGTGGGGCCGCACCTGGATCTCGAGAAAGCGCGCGCCCCCGGTGAACACGTCGCCGTTCCAATCCCCGCACACCAGGTAGAATGTGAACAGCCCGCGTTCCACCGGCTGGTTGTCCAGGTTGTCCACGCTTCCGACGTTGTTGCAAGTCGCCAGCTGGATGCCCAGCTCGGCCGCGTCCCAGACGGTGACGACAAAGTCATAGTGCCCGTCGGCAGGCACACCATCGGACGACAGCCGGCCCTGGTAGGTGAACGAGTGTTCCGGCCCCGGCCCCCCGGTCAAGCTGAAGGACGCATCGTGCTCTGGCTTTTGCGCCAGCGACGCACTCGTCAGCAGCAGCGCCACCAGCGCCAACGAGACACCCAACAACAGCCTCCTGCGCCATGGATCTTGGATCGCCATCTCTCTTTCTCCTTTCTTTTGTCGTTTCTCGGCGCGAGCTCGATCTTGCCCCGGCGGTGCACCGGTGTACTGCGGGGCAGACACACTATAACAGCCTTCATTTCCCTTGTCAACCATGGCTCCCATCGGGCGCCCCTCGATCCCTCGCTTGCACTTTGCACCAGCCCATGGTATACTTTTGCCCACGCTCAGCAATTCAATTCGCGACCAGGAGACCCCGATGATGGACATCCGGCGGATCTTGAGTATCCTTTTTCTCGTCACCTTGACTGCCGCCCCGCTCCTTGCGCAGGGCGGCTACGATCCGGCGTTTCAGACGGCAGAACTGCTCTATCAAGAAGCGCGCACAGTCTACCTGGGCAACCTGGCCCGCCGTGACAACGGGATTCCCCCCCTGCGCTGGAACCGGCAGTTGACCCACGCGGCGCGCTGGTTTTCGTGGGATTCGACCGAGAATCGCCCCCCCGGCTTTTGCGGCCACGAGGACACGCTCGGCCGCTGGCCTGGCGACCGGGCCCTCGCGTTTGGCTACCTGGGCAGCGCCGGCGCGGAGAACGCGTTCTGTGGTTATGTCACGCCCGAAGATGCGATCGCGGGCTGGATGGCCAGCGACGGCCACCGCGCCAACCTGCTCGATCCCAACTCGCGCGAGGTCGGGCTGGGCTACTACCGCCGCGACAGCGACGGCCGCGGCTATGTCACCCAGGATTTTGGCGCCGATCCGGCGCATGCGCCGGTAGTCATTGACAACGAAGCCCTCTCCACGGAAAGCCTTACCACCAGCCTCTACATCTATGACCGCTCCTCCGCCGGCGGCTTTGCCGGGCTCGCTCCTGCCACCGAAATGATGGTCAGCCACGACCCCTGCTTCACCGGCGCCGCCTGGGAGCCGTACGCCGCCGATAGGGAGTGGGCCCTCGCCGGCGGATCGGGCTGGCGCTCAGTTTATGTCAAAACGCGCGACGCCTTTGGCCACACCATGACCGTCAGCGACACCATCTACCTGGGTGCCGACGTCCCACCGGGCGAGATCGGCGCGGGCCAGATGAGCACGACACAGCCGCAGGTGACACTCTACGGCCTGGACGGCGAGGGGCTCCCCCAGGCGCAGTTCAGCCTGGGTTGGCTGGCCGACGACACCTTTGGGACGTTCGGCCTCTGGTGGGGCAACGGCGAGCGCGTCCAAGACGCGGCGGCGTGGGGCGGCACCGCCTACCGGCTCTACCCCGGCGCCGGTGAATCGTTCGCCTGGGTATGGGACACGACGTTTATCCAGGACATTCCCCTGGTGGCATACTTCCGGCTCAAGGTCAACAACAACACGTCGAGCCATGAGGTGGCGCGCGTCTCTGTACTGGGTGGCGGCACAGAGTATGGGCCGCTCACCATCCGCGGCACCGACCTGGCCGCGCCGGACCAATACCAGGAGTTTGCCCTCGACTTTACGTTCAACACCAACCCCGACGACCCCTTTTTGATCTTTCAATTCTGGCGCAGCGGCGACGCGGACGTGTATGTCGACGCCGTGTCGATATTTAGCGCGCCACAGGCGGCCACGTCGCCGCTCACCTGGTCCGTGCCCGGTGGAAACTATCGTGGGCAGGGCGTGTGGGTGCGCTACACCGACGGCACCACCTTCTCGCCCCCCACCGAAGCCGCCACGGCCCGCCCCGCCCTCGATGTGTCTCCGGAAGTGCTCGATTTCCTCGCCCCCCTTGGCGGCCCCCCCCCTCCCACCCGCACCCTGACGGTCACGGCGCAGTGTGCATCCTTTGATTGGGAGGTGAGCGTCGACGCGCCCTGGCTCCAGGCGCAGGCGCTCGATTGTATTATCCAGGTTGGCGTGAATCTATCGGGCCTGATCACAGGCGTCTATTCGAGCACGGTCACAATCTCACCCACAGGCATCTCGGGTGTGCCCCCCGCCTCTGTGCCGGTCCAGCTCACCGTTGCCCCTTCCGGCGGAATAACCCGTACGCTCTTCCTACCCATGGTCGCCAGGCACTACGCCCAGCCCGGCGGCTGCGAGCCGATCCCCGGCGTCACCTATGGCACGCTCGACGTGGACGGACCGCCAACCGACCGGCCGGCCGAGGTCCATGCCGACCTCAACCTGACCCTGCGCGGCTACGAGCCGACCGACGCCTTCCTTGGGCTCATCGACTATGGGGGCGGGGGCGATCCCCTGGCCCCGCAGCTCTACACCCTCTTTGCCGATCAGCGCGTGCCGGCCTTTCCCGCCGTCTACCAGGTGTACGATTGGGACTGGGCGTGCAACTGCCGCGGAGCGCTGTTGACAGACTATGAGGTGACCCTGGCCGGCATGGGCACCGCGCCCGGCGAGGTGCTCCACCTGCCCGACTCGGGCTACAACATCGGCGGTGGCTACGAGGCCCTGGTCCTCTACGCCTCCGAGGATCGCATCACCCTCAAGTACACATGCAACGACAATGTCGTCGCCGGCTACACGGTCCACGTCGAGAACGTGTGCGTCGAGCCCACCCTGCTGGCGCTCTACCAGTCGTGGAACGACGCAGGGCGCGGGCAACTGCCGGCCCTACGCGGGGGTCAGCCCTTTGGCCGGGCGCGGGGCGGCGAGATCCGCGTCGCCATCCGCGACTATGGCACCTTCATGGACCCCCGCTCGGAGGGGTGCTGGTGGCAAGGCCACACCCGCGCGCCGCTCCAATCCAGAACCGCCGCGCCGCCCACCTCCCCGCTCCACTCCGACCCATAACCACCGCACCGCCCACTTCCATGCTCCACTCCGATCCGTGACCGGAGCGGAGCTGTGCCTGTCCCTGGCTCCCGCCAAGTGTGAGCCACGTCATGGCAAACAAGATACCATCTATGGTATGCTGGACGTGTAATCACAGCCAGGGAGGCGGAGACATGGACACACAGACCGAAGAAGGTGCAACCAAGATCGTGCCACCGGCAGGCTTTCCTGTCGACTGGCCCCGGCCCGATTTCGCGGCCATGTATTGGACCCGTGACAGGGAACACCTGCCCGACCCGGTGACCCCCCTGTTCCACTCGTGCGCCCACGAGATGGCCTCGGCCACGCGTGAGCGCACGGCACCGGTGTACGAAGAGGCGATCGTGCAGCAATACCACCTGCCGGTGAACCACTATCTCTACACCAGCCTCGTCCCCTTTCGCGGCAGCCCGGAAGAGCTCGCCACGCGGGCAGCGCGCAACCGCGACAGGCTGACTGCCGCCGCACTCAGCCTGCCAGACACCTGGGCACGCGAGTGGCAGCCCGAGATCGAGGCACACTGGTCGTTCTGGGCCGGGTTCGACCTGGCGCGCGCACCGCTGCCGGCGCTGATCGAGCACCTGGACGAGAGCCTGGTGCGCGGCGCGCGCCTGTACCTGATCCACTACCTCCTTGGCCCGCCGATCTGGTTCGCCATCGCCGAGTTCGAGAGCTTTTTCCGCGACCTCTTTCCCGGTGCCACCCGCCTCGACGCGCACGCACTGCTGGGCGGATTCGACAACAAGACGCTGCAGGCCGGCCGTGCCCTGTGGCGCCTCGGCCGGCTTGCGGCGGCCTGCCCCGCGGTCAGGCGCATCGTGCACGACGCGCCGGCCAGCCGCGTGCCCGCGGCGCTGGGGCGCCTCAACGGCGACGCGCGCGCGGCCGCGCCCTTTCTGCACGCCCTGCGCCGCTACCTGGCCACCTATGGCCGCCGCAGCAGTCTGTGGGATTGGGGCTACCCAAGCTGGGAGGACGACCCGACCCCCGTCTTTGCCAACCTGCGCCACTATGTAGCCCGCTCCGAGCGCGACCTGGAGGCCGAGCAGGCTGCGGCTGCCGCCCGGCGCGAGACGGCCGTGGCCCGGGCGCGGCGCGAGCTGTCCGGCTTCCCCGGCCCGGTGGTGGAGCGCTTTGACACACTCCTGGCAGCCGCACAAACGGCACTGGTGTTGAGCGAGGACCACACCTACTGGATCGACTTTAACGGCTTTGGCTGGCTGCACCGGATCGCGGCCGAGTTGGGCCGGCGCCTGGCTGCCGCAGGCGGGCTGGCCCGGACCGCCGATATCTTTTACCTCAAAATCGACGAGGTGCGGGCCATGGGGCAGGGTGACCACGACACCGCGTGGTCCAAGATCGCAGCCCGCCGCCGCGCCGAGCTGGCCTACTGGGCGGCCTTTGACGAGCCACCGGAGCTCGGCACCCGCCCGGCAGAGCTTCCTGCATTCTACTCGCCCGACGCGCGGCGCACAGGACGCTACACGGGCGCTCTCCCCCCACGCCAGGCCCTCTCCGGCCCGTGCGAGCCCGAGACACCGGGCCTGCTGCGCGGCCAGGCAGGCGCGCCGGGCACCGTGCGCGCCCGCGCGCGCCTCGTGTCCACACTGGCCGATGCCGCGCGGCTCCAGCCAGGCGAGATCCTGGTGACACGCACCACCGCTCCGCCATGGACCCCCCTCTTTTACACTGCCGCCGCCCTGGTCACAGATGCTGGCGGCCTGCTGTCGCACGGCGCCGTCGTGGCACGCGAGATCGGCATCCCGGCCGTGGTAGGCACGGCGCACGCCACCGCGCGCATCCCCGATGGGGCGATGCTCCAGGTCGACGGAACGGCCGGCGTCGTGCGTTGGGCCTAGGGGCAATGCCTTTCACACAAGCTCCCAGGCCCGTCTCGGGCCGCCCCCGGAGACGGGGGCTTGAGCCTTATTTGAACGGTATTGGGCATAGGGGAGAGGCCAAGATGGACATCTACTGGCTCGACGGAAAAGAATGCCGCGACCCCGCCCGCGTGGGGGGCAAGGCAGCGCAGCTCGGACGCCTGGCACAGACCTACCCCGTCCCGCCAGGGTTCTGCCTGGCCGTGGCCGGGCATGATAGCGCGACCCGGCCAACGGATCTGCAAAAAACTCAACTCGCCACGGCCTACGCGCAGCTTGGCAGCCGGTGCGGCAAATGGCCGCTCCCTGTAGCCGTCCGCTCATCGGCCGTGGATGAGGATGGCCACGACGCCTCATTCGCCGGCCAACACGAGAGCTATCTTAACGTGATCGGGCTTGAGCCCATCGCCGCCGCCATCGTGCGCTGCCTGGCCTCCGCTGGCGCCGAGCGGGCGCGCGCCTACCGGCGCGCGCGCGGACTCGAGCCCGCCGGCGGTGTGGCCGTGCTGGTGCAGCAGCTCATCGTCGCCGACGTGTCGGCCGTCGTCTTTTCTTTAGACCCACGCATACGAGACCGCAGCCAGGTGATCATCAATGCCACCTGGGGGCTCGGCGAGAGCCTGGTCGGTGGAACCGTGGTGCCGGATCTCTACGCTGTGCGCAAAAGAGACCTGGCCATCGTCGAACAGCAGGTAGCTGATAAGGCATGTATGACCGTGGCAGCCGCGCCGCCTGGCCAGGCCACGCGCGAGGTGCCCGTGCCCGGACCGATGCGCCGCGAGGCAGCCCTGGCTCCACACCAGGCCCTGGAGCTGGCCCGGTTGGCGTGCGATCTCGAGGCAGCCTGTGGGTGGCCCGTGGATCTCGAATGCGCCTACCGCTGTGGCAGGCCCTACCTGCTCCAATGCCGCCCCGTGACTTTCAGGTCAGGTGCGTTGCACCTTTGAGGATACTGTTGGCGAACTAGATTCTGTAGGGACGGCACCCGCGTTTTGGCCTTCGAAACGCGGCGTATGCCCCACCTGCTGGGGG
>JAFGIA010000412.1 GCA_016929795.1 Anaerolineae bacterium | reverse complement strand
GATATCCTCGTCGTCGAACCTGTAGATGCAGCGCGCTTGCGCATCGGCGATGTTGTGTTGTTCAGAAATTCTACTGCGGCTGTGCTCACTCATCGTCTCGTCAAAAAAGAGAACGGTGAAAGAGGCCAGCTTCTCACGATGCGTGGGGATGCGCGGCTGCAGATGGATCAGCCCATCGGCCCCGACTTTGTACTGGGGCGTGTCATAGCGATCGAGCGGCAGGGGCGTGTCATCTCCCTCGATCACGGTTGGGCTGCGTGGCTGGGCGTTCTGGTCGCGAGGCTTCCTGACTGTTTTATCGTCTTGAATCATCGCGCGCGCAGCGCACACCACCGGTGGAAAAAGGTCAAGAGGGAACGTAGCTTGTAGTGTGCCCGGCGTGTTTCTGCTGTGGCTGAGGGACGATGACAATAACAAAGAGTTCAATGCCTCGTATCGCTTGTCTCCTGTGGACTTGCCTGGTCATGCTGCTGCCTTTCGCCGCGATTTCACCTTCCGCGGCGTCGGCTCAAGAGCGGCCATTGTTCCGCCCGGATGTGCGAGTTCTCGAGTCTACGGCGTCGAACCTGATCTTTGAGATCACACTGTTACCTCCAGAGCTCGGCGTCCTTACAGAAAATGGACAACCGTGTCAACAGATTGCTATAGATGGTATGGAATTGCTCGACACGCCCCAAGCTCCCGCCGTGCCTGTCTGGAGTACTCTGGTGGCAATTCCGCCAGGCGCTGAGCCGATCGTGGAGGTGCTACAGGTCGAGACAGAGGTTGAGGCTCTGTCTCTGGATGTATGTCCCGCCCTATCACCCAATGTGCCCCTGCCTTTGCTTCCTGAGAGCGATGGCGAGCAAGCCTTAGGCTATGATAGGGAGCATATCAAGGACGCCAAGATCTATGGGGCGGACACGCTCTTTCCCTCGACAGTGGTGGATATGGCAGAAGTCGGCTACCTGCGGGACCAACGGGTTGCGCGGCTGCTGGTGTACCCGGTCCAGTACAATCCTGCGCACAGAGAAATCGTATACCACACAAACATCAAGCTGCAGGTGCGTTTTGCCCAGTCCTCGCCGGGGATCAGCATCGCCAGCCCCCGACCAGAGAGTGATGCCTTTGAACGTATCCTCCAGCTCTCTCTGCTAAACTATGGAGAAGCCAGGAGCTGGCGCACGAGGCCTCAGAGCGAGAGTTCCTCTGCCAATGGGTTGCTAGGCTACCTCGATGGCCCGTCATACAAGCTCTCCGTCCAGGAGACGGGCATCTATAGGCTGACGTATCAATATCTTCAGGGCCTCGGGCTGGCCGTCGATACGGTCGACCCCAGGACTTTTCAGCTCTTTTCTCAAGGCCAGGAGGTTGCGTTGATCGTCGCCGGGCAACAGGATGGCAGGTTCGACCCCGGCGACTATCTTCTCTTTTACGGGCAGCAGCTTGTGACCAAGTACACGGAAACCAACGTTTACTGGCTTACCTATGGACAGGGGATTGGGCTGAGAGTGCAGTCACAGGATGGATCTCCTGGAGGCACTGCTCCTGTGCCTCTTGCTTTCCTTGCTGTTGATCATGTTGAGCAAGATACCATGTACATTCCAGGGGCACCTGGTATAGACGAGTTGGATCGCTGGCTCTGGAATTATGTGTGGGCTCCGTCAATCCCTTTTCGGGACTATCACTTCGATCTTGACAACATCTCGACAAGCCCAGCCGCTGGCACTCTGGATGTTGCCATGCTTGGTGCTGTTACTCCCAATCATCACGTCAGGATCTATCTGAACGGACACCTAGTGGGAGATGCTACGTGGGAGGGTATGCAGTGGCATACGAGCGACCTGTCCATGGATCAGGGCTTCTTGCTTGAGGGAGATAATGTTGTACGCGTCGAGTGTCCCAACGATACAGGAGTAGGATCCGATTTTGTCTATGTAGACGAGTTTTGGCTTGCCTATTGGAAGATCTATCAAACGAGCACAAATGATTTATGGTTTGCTCCTGATCGCGCCGGTCTCCTCGAATACCGGGTTGGCGGGTTTTCCGGCCCGGACGTTCGTGTTTTCTCGGTGACAGACCCATACGCCATGGTTCAGATCACGAACCCTGTCGTCGAGCTCGTGGGCGGCAGCTATCGTGTCCGGTTCGAGGATGAGGCGGTTGGCCCCTATGACGAGGCGTTGTACTATGCGCTCACCCCGGACCGGTTCCTCGTCCCTGCCGCTGCCGTGTTCGACACCCCCTCCGACCTTCGCGCTGCATCCAATGGCGCGGACTATCTCATCATCACCCACCAGGACTTTTACGCTTCGGTCGTCCCGCTTGCCCAGTACAGGCAGTCGCTCGGTTTGCGGTCTATGGTTGTGCTGCTGGAGGACCTGTTCGACGAGTTCAGCTTTGGGAACTATGATCCCAACGCCATTCACGATTTTCTCGCCTATGCGTATGACGAATGGGTATCTCCAGCTCCCACGTACGTCTTGTTGGTCGGCGACGGTCACTACGATTACAAGGACAACCTGAATCGTGGCTTCCCGCAGTACATGCCGCCCTACCTGGCCGCGGTGGACATGAACAACTATGAGACGGCCAGCGACAACCGCTACGTGCGTTTTGATGGGGATCCTCTTCCCGATATGTTGATTGGCCGCTTCCCCGTGAACAGTGCCGAAGCGGCGACGGTGATGGTGAACAAGGCCATCCAGTACGAAACCAGCCCGTCAAGCGCCAACACCACGGTCGCCTTTGTGGCCGACAACATTCCCGATCTGGCGGGTGATTTCGAGGCCATGTCCGAAAGCCTGATTGGCAGCTTTTTGTCTGCACCCTACGTGCCCGATAGGGTCTACTTGACCGACTATTGCGGCCCCCCCACCAGCCCACCAGCAGTCTGCCTCCCCGCCCGGACTGCGCTCGCCAACAGCATCAACGACGGTCGCCTTTTTGTCAATTGGGTGGGGCACAGTGCCAGGTATTACTGGGCGCACGAGCAGATCCTGCGCGTCAATACATTGTCGGCGTTAACAAATACCCAGGACCTGCCCATCATGCTGCCCATGACCTGTTACGAAGGCCAGTTCCACATTCCTGATCTCTACAATCCAGATGGGTTGGCAGAATCCGTTGTGCGCAAGGCCAGCGGCGGCGCAGTCGCCAGTTGGTCGCCGACAGGGAAAGGGCTTGCCACAGGTCATCACTTGCTTGAAAGAGGCTTGTTCGCCGCCGTTTTTCAAGATGGCGTCCGGGATCTCGGTTCTGCCACCCTGTTGGGCAAGCTCTATCTTTGGGCCACGGGCAGCAGCTATGAGGATCTCATTCACACCTACCATCTCTTTGGTGACCCCGCCCTCCAGATCAACGCCCTCGACGCCGATGTCTCTGTCCAGAAAACCGTCTCCGTGCCGGCCAACCCGATGCCGGGTGATCAGGTGCTCTACACGTTGGCCTTTGCCAACGCCGGCCCCGCCACCGCCCACGGCGTCATCCTCACCGATCCGCTCCCCGCCGGCCTGGTCGACCCGGCCGTCGTCTACCAGACCCCCAACGTCGTCGGCACGCTCCCCGGCGCGGATTACGTCTGGCAGATCGCCGACCTGGCCCCGGGCGAGACGGGCGAGATCCAGGTGCAGGCCACCATCGACCCCCTGCGTGAGCCGCCCTTCTCCCTGGTGAACACGGCCTCGATCGCCATGAGCGAGCCCGACCTGGCCCCGGCGAACGATACAGCCACCGTCACCACCTCCGTCGTCCACCGCCGGCCCACTGACCTGCAGATCACCAAGGCGGTGCAGACGCCGGCCGAGCCCCAGCCGGGCGACACCTTCACCTATACCCTGGCCTTGGCCAACGCTGGCCCGGGCGCCGCCCACGGCGTGGTCGTCACCGACCTGATCCCGGCCCTGCTCCTCGACCCGGTCGTGATCTATACCAGCCCCGAAGTGATCGGCCAGCGCCCCGGCGCCCCCTTTGCCTGGTCGATCGTCGACCTCCCGGCCGGTGCGAGCGGCGAGATCCGCTTCACAGCGGTCGCCGCCGCGCAGCCGCTCGCATCCTACTGGATCGAAAACAGTGCCCAGATCACCTCGCGCGCGCCCGAGACGGCACCGGCCAACAACGTGGCGACGGTGGCGACCGAGATCCGGCGCCCCGACCTGCGCCTGTCCAAGACAGTGCTGCGGCCAGGCAACCCGATGCCTGGCGACGCGATCACCTACACGCTCAGCTTTGTCAATAACGGCGCCGCAGTGGCGCGCGACGTGCAGCTCGTCGACTGGCTGCCTGCCGAGCTGGTGACTGCCACGGTGGTCTATTCCAGCCCGGAGGTCATCTCGCAGCACCTGGGCGTGCCCTGGAGCTGGGGCATTGTCGACCTGGAGCCTGCTGCCGGCGGTGAGGTGCGCATTCGCGCGGTCATCAGCCCCACTGCCGCGCCGCCCTTTGCCGTCGTCAACCAGGCCGCCATCACCTCGACGCTGTCCGACGCGCTGCCCGCCGATAACCTTGCCTCGCTCAGCTTTGGCGTGATGATGCCCGACCTATGGGTCGCGCTCGATGGGCCCGCGGCTGTGGAGTATGGCGATCTCGTCACCTACACCATTGCGTGGGGGAATCATGGCTCGCTGGCCGCGCCTGGTGCGCGTATCACCGATACCCTTCCCCCCGGCATGTCATACGTGAGTGACAACAGCGGCTGGCCCCCCGAGCAGCCGGCTGCCGGCGTCGTCGCCTGGTCGGTAACGCCCCAGCCGGTGCCCACCGACACACAGGGCACCTTTGTCTTGACTGCTTCACTGTCCATTCCCGGGGAAGGGCGAGAGATCACGCCCGTTGTCGCCAGCACGCTCGTGAACCAGATCGAGATTGCCGGTGACTTGCCCGATGGCAACCCTGGCGATAACGCCAGCCACTGGTCGACGGCCCTGCTCTTCCCTGATCTCTCGGTGCAAAAGGTGGGGCTGCCGGTTATTGACCGCGGCGCGCTGATCACCTATTCGATTTCGTGGGCGAACGAGGCCGAAACCCGGGCACCGGGCGTGCGCATTACCGACACGCTGCCCGCGGGCGTTGACTATGTCGCCGATGACTCGGGCTTTTTCCTCACCCATCCGGCACCTGGCGTGCTGGTGTGGCAGGTGGCGCCCGATCCCATCCTGCCTGGCACAGCCGGCTCCTTCGTCGTCACCGGCCAGGTGTCGTCTACGGGCGATCTGTCGGCGGTGCTCCTCAACCGTGCCGCGATCGGTACCGCCGTCGGCGATGGTCTGCCTGCCGACAACCGCGCCCGGTGGTACACAACCGTGCTGACGCCGAACCTTCAGATCGACGTCGCAGGGCCGCTCGCCGCGACGTGGGGCGACCTGGTAACCTACACGATTTCGTGGGCCAGCGACGGCGCCGGCAGCGCGCCCGGGGTGCGCATCACCGCCACCCTGCCTGCAGGTGTTGACTACCTGTCCGACGACAGCGGCTTCCCGCTGACGCAGCTCGCTTCGGGCGTGCTCGTGTGGGACGTCGTACCCGATCTTGTGCCTGCTGGCGCCGTGGGCACCTTTCACGTTACCGCGCGCGTGTCACTCGATCCCACCATCGCGTGGCCCCTCGTGCATCGCGTGGCCCTGTCCACCGCCGCACCTGAGGCGGACCTGGCCGACAACCAGGCTGATTGGTCGACGGTGGTGCTGCTGCCCGACCTGGCGGTGAGCAAGTCGGGGCCGGTGCAGGTCGTCGCCGGCTCGGTGATAACCTACACCCTCTCCTTCTCGAACAGTGGGCAGGGCATGGCGCTCGACGTGATCCTTACCGACCCACTGCCTGCCGGCCTCACCTACCTGGGCAACGACTCGGGTCTCGTGCACACGCAGCCCTATCTCGGCGCCCACGCCTGGTCGGTAGAGACCCTGCCGCCGGGTACAAGGTACACGTTCCGTATGTGGGCGGCCGTGGGTGATATCGAGACGACCGGCCAGGTTGTCACCAATACCATCGTCATCTCGTCCCGGACAGCGGATGCCGATTGGTCGAACCACCTATCGTGGTGGTCGACGTCCGTGTTGACGCCGACTCTGGTTTTCGACTACTATCTGCCGATCATTCTCCGCAGTGCACAGGTACCTGCACAATAGTTCCCAGACATTGTCATGCGGGTCCTGTTTTCGAGGTAGACCGCCGGGGCATGAATGACCCCGGCTTAGGTCAAGCAAGGACTGCCGCTGCCTCCCCTGCCTTGCGCGTTGACAAAGCAGCGGACCCATGTTATAGTAGGCCATGGGTGACGGCCGGTCACCCGTGGCCTATTGACAAGGAGGATCGAGCCGATGTGGACCCACTGCCCACGTCCGCTCCTCGAAGCCGGGCTCTGATAGCACTTCCACACTGACGGCGCGGTGCGCCGCTCTTTCGGCGTGTATGCCCTTCTCACCTGACCAACAACTGACGCTGCCAAACTCCTTTTCACCCTACCTGCCTGCTGGCAGCGGCTAGAGACCTGGGAATTGCGCACCCGCTGCCCAATGTACCGATCTGCAGATCTACCAATCTACGAATCGACCCTGAGGAGGAAAAATGATTCGACCGAAACTCGAGTTCCTGTCACCCGAGACCGTGCGGCGGGTGATCGATGAAGCGTATGCCCTGTTGTGGGAGCCCGGTGTGCGGGTGCACTATGATGAGGCGCTGGACCTGCTAGAAGGGGCGGGTGCGACGGTGGATCGCGCGTCGCGTGTCGCCTGCATCCCGCGCGAGGTGGCCGAGCAGGCGCTCGCCACGGCGCCGAACGAGTTCTATCTGTACGACTACTATGGCGAGCCAAAGGTGCACTATGGTGGCGACGACGTGCACTATGATCCCGGCTCGGCCTCGATCGAGATCGCCGACTATCGCGCGGACGAGTCGCGCATCCCCGTGACAAGGGACGTGGAGAATTTCGTGCGCGTCGCCGAGATGCTGCCGCAGCTCGACGCCATTGCCACGTCGATCGTCACCGGCGACATCCCGCAAGAGATGGCCGACTGGTACCGCCTCTACCTGCTCCTGCTCTACGCGCGCAAGCCGATCGTCACCGGCACCTTTGCCATTGAGACCTTCTCTATCATGCACGAGCTGCTTGCCACCGTCTCTGGCGGCGCCGACAAGCTCGCAGCCAAGCCGCGTGCCGTGTTTGATGTCTGCCCGTCGCCGCCGCTGCTCTGGAGCGATATCACGTGCGCCAACCTGATCGACTGTGCGCGCACGGGGGTGCCTGCTGAACTGGTGTCGATGCCCCTGATGGGGGCCACCGGCCCGCAGACCGTCATCGGCTCGACGGTGCAGCACGCCGCCGAGTGCCTGAGTGGGATCACCATCCACCAGCTCGCCCAGGCGGGCAGCCCGATCGTGTGGGGCGGCTCGCCCGCGTCGTTCGACATGCGCACCGGCACCACGCCCATGGGCGCCATGGCGACCATGATGCTCGATTGCTCCTACGCCCAGATCGGCAAGAACATCAAGCTGGGTGGTCTGCCCACCCACGCCTACCTCGGCATGGCCGACACCAAGATCGTCGATGCCCAGACTGGCCTGGAGACGGCGTCCGGCGCCATCCTCGGCGCCCTGGCCGGGGTGAACATGATGTCAGGTCCCGGCATGATGGATTTTGAGAGTTGCTTCAGCCTCGAAAAGCTCGTCATCGACGCCGAGATCGTCGGCATGGCCAAGCGCCTCGTCGCTGGCGTCGACGACACCGAGGAGCCACTGGCCCTCGGCGTGATGCGCGAGGTAGGCCACGCTGGCAATTTCCTAAAGAGTAAACATACGCGGCGCAATTTCCGCAAGGAAGACTATATCCCGACTGAGGTCATCGACCGCGACTTTCGCCAGACCTGGTTCGACAAGGGCGCGCTTGATGTCAACGCGCGTGCTCACCGCCGCGTCCAGGAGTTGATCGCCGAGTGGCAGCCACTCGACCTCGACCCCGCCCTGGTCCAGGAGCTGACCGACATCGCCGCCCGCCACGCCCGCGCCCTCGGCCTGGCTCAGCTCCCCGAGCGCACCATCAAATAGGAGACGAACGTGACCGAAGAACTATACACCCAAATGTCCCAGGCCGTCATCGACGGCGACGAAGAAGCCGCCGAGGCACTGGCACAGCAGGCGCTCGATGGGGGGATCGACCCGCTCGAGGCGATCAACCGCGGCTTTACCCCGGGCATGGACACCGTCGGCGATCTCTACAGCCGCGGTGAGTACTTTTTACCCGACCTGATCCTGGGCGGCGAGGCGATGAAGGCCGCCCTCGCCGTGCTCGAGCCGGCGCTCAAGGCCAAGGGGCAGGAGCGCCATGTGCTCGGCACGATCGTGCTCGGCACCGTCAAGGGCGACATCCACGAGATCGGCAAGTCGCTCGTCGGCTCCATGCTGTCGGCCAACGGCTTTCTCGTGCACGACGT
>JAFGIA010000411.1 GCA_016929795.1 Anaerolineae bacterium | reverse complement strand
CGGCGGCATGATCACCATCGACGTCCACGCATCCACCGGCACCGCCTTCGACTTGCAGCGCTGGGCCACCCGGCAGGGCAGCCTGATCAGCGGCATGCTCTGGTTCACCGGCGACTACAACGGCGACGGCGCCGCTGACCTGGCCGCTCGCTGGAACGACGTGGACCAGATCACGATCGACGTCTTTGTGGCGCGTGTGACACAGAGCCACCCCAGGCCATCGAACCTCATCCCGGCCGTGGTCTATGTGACCGGCGATGGACACATCCACGAGATCGCGCTCAAGGGCACGTGGCAGGACCGGGATCTGACGGCGGCCGCCGGCGCCCCGGTCACCGCTCCAGGCACCCCTCGTCCGATGGCCTACCGGAGGAGTGACGGGGTAGCGACGGTCGTCTATACGGGGGCGGACAATCACGTTCACGAGCTCTACCTCGAGCTCGCGTGGCAGGGGGGCGGCTGGCAAGAGGTGTGGCACTGGGCCGATCTGACCGCCATCACCAGCGCCCCGGATGCGGCCTCGAATCCCTACGGGTACGTGCGCAGCGACGGCCTTTCGGCCGTCGTGTATGCCGGCACCGACGCGGCCATCTACGAGCTGCGCCTCGAGGGCGCGTGGATCGCAGCCAACCTGAGCGACCTCTCCGGCCTTCCGACCGCGTACGGCGACCCGGTGGCCTACGTGCGCGGCGACGGCATCAACGCCATCGTGTGTGTGGGCGAGGCGGCGATCGGGAGCCCGATCTATGAGCTGTGGCTCGGCACCAGCGGCTGGCAATGGGCCGACATCAAGGCCATCGCCAGCGCGCCCACCGCTGTTTCAGGGCTCTCAGCCTACGTGCGCAGCGACGGCGTGTCGACCATCAACTATGCAGGCTTTGACGGGCACGTGCACGAGATCCGGGTCGAAGCGACCTGGATCTGGGCCGACCTGACGGCCATTGCCAGCGCGCCGGGCACCGTGTACACCCCGCGCGGCTACGCGCGGGGCGACGGCGTCAACTGCGTCGTCTATGCGGGCAGCGGCGCGAGCGCTGGTCACCTCTACGAGCTGTGGCTGGGGGACGTGTGGCAGCCCTACGAGCTCACCTCGGTGCCCCATGCCGTGCTCGGCTATGCACCGATCGGCTATGTCCGTGCCGATGGGATCTCGGCCGTCGTCTATCTGGGTACAGATTGGCACATCCACGAGATCCGGCTCGACACTGCATGGCGTGCGGCCGACCTGACCAGCCTGGCCCGCGCGCCAGAGGCGGGCTCGGCCCCCTGGCCCTACAATCGGGGCGCGATCGTGCGCGTCCACCTGCCCATTGTGCTGCGTAATTGGTGACACGAACCGCGGCCACGGGGGAGGATTGCGGATGTCCGGCCCGGTTGATCCCGGCGAGACCCTGATCTTTGTCGTCCGCCTGTGGCGCGAGATGGACGCCGAGGGCGGCGCCCGCTGGCGCGGCCGGGTGGAGCACGTTGGCTCGCAGGAAGTGGGCTACGTCGAGGAGGTGGTGGAGGTGGCCCACTTCCTCGAACGCTGGACAACGCGAGAGGAGGAGAGAATGCCTATGGAATGATGAGGCTTGGCGTGGGAGCTTGATTGTGTAATTTGTAGGGGCGCAGCATGTGCCCCTACGATCGCGAATTTACACAAGATTCGCAATACCGCCGGAGCGCTCGCGCTGGATCACGCCCGCGGCTCTTCGGGATATCCAGCGTTGTCCCGAAGAGCCGCGGACTGTGGTCCATAGACATCAAGCCAGACGGAAAAACGGCAGACCATCGGGGCATAAATGACCCCGGCTACGGCAATGGCTGGATTGTCGGTAGCTCGATGCCTATGGACTGTGGTCCGCGGCGAGGATTGAAGCAGAAGTTATCTTTGAAGGGAGGGCAGGAAATGGACCGTAAACGAACCCTGGCACTCTTGGTCACGATGGCGATCCTGCTGCTGGGCGCCAGCCAGGTGACAGGCCAGCAAGATGGAATGGAGAGCCCGCAGGGCACCTACGGCCCGGCATTCACCTACCAGGGCCAGCTCAAGGGGCCGGGCGGCCCGGTGAACGGCACGTGCGACCTGCGCTTCAGGCTCTTCAACGCCGCCGCCGCCGGCACCCAGGTGGGCAGCACCGTCACCCACGAGGGCGTCGAGCTGGTAGACGGTCTCTTTACCGCCCGGCTCGATTTCGGCGGTGTCCACGACGGCAGCGCCCGCTGGCTGGAGGTCGCCGTGCGCTGCCCTGCGGGCAGTGGGGAATATATTCCCCTCACCCCACTCCAGGAGCTGACCGCCGCCCCGGCGGCCCTCGCCCTGGCGCTGCCGTTCCACGCTGAGGCCAACATCGACGGGCCACTGGTCTCGATTCATCAGAAGAACTCCTCTAGCTTGGCGGCGGCGCTGTTCATCAGCAGCTACGGCGGACCTTCCTTGTGGGTCGAGGGAGGGCTGGATGGTTTGTACGTCGCCTCGGCAGGACGGGATGGCGTCAGTGTCAACGCGGCGCCACGCCACGGCCTGGCCGTGAATTGGGCGGGTTGGGATGGCGTATACGTAGGCTCGGCGGGATTTCCGAGCGCCACCACGCCCAGCGACCACAATAACGGCGTGGAGGTAGCAGGCGCCGAATGGTATGGTCTGTACGTCGGCAATGCGGGTTTTGATGGCCTGCACATAGGCTCTGTGGGGGAGAATGGCGTACGTGTGGAGTCCACGGGCTTGAGCGGATTCTTTGTAGACTGGGCAGACTCCAACGGCTTTCATGTGAGCGGCGCGGGCGCCAATGGCTTAAGCGTTGGCTCTACAGGTGCTGATGGAGTGCACGTTGGTGTAGCCGGTTCTCCGAGTTCATTGACCTTGAGCGATCTGAACAACGGTTTCGAAGTAGGCGGCGCCCAGGGACACGGCCTGTACGTCGGCCGGGCCGACAACACCGGGGTGTACGTCCAGTCTGCCGGTTGGAACGGTCTGGTCGTCGACGAGGCCGGCGGCGACGGCGTGCGCGCCACCAACACAGTCTACAACGCGCTCTATGGCGATACGGCCAATGCCCAGGGCGAGTGGGGCCTCTACACCCCCGACAAGGCCCATGCCCAGAACGTCACCCTGCAGACGTTGAGCCTCATCGCCCAGGTGAGCGGCCCCCACTCGCTGGAGCCGGGCGATCTGGTCGCCGCGGACGGCGTGGGCGCGACGCTGCAGGGCGCGACGACGCCTTTGCCCCTGGTGCGGCTGGCCGGATCAGGCGCGAGCGGCGTGATCGGCGTGGTTGAGGGGCGGCTGGCCCTCACACCGGTGCCGCAGATGGGGGATGAGGGCGCGGGAGAGCGGCTGGAACTGCGCAGCGCAGCCGGCCCGGCCCGGCCCGGCGATTACGTGCGCTTGACCGTCCTGGGCGTGGCCCGGATCAAGGTAGATGCCGGGCAGGGGAGCATCCAGCCCGGAACGCGGCTCACCGCTGGCGCTGGGGGACGGGCGCGAGCGCTGAAGACGGTCGTCGTCGACGGCCTGACCCTGGCCGAGAGCGCGCCCACGGTCGGCGTCGCCCTGACCGCGCCGGACGAGGACGGCCTGGCCTGGGTGCTGGTCAATCCGCAGTAAATGGCTGGAGGCAATATCCTTCGAATAAGGGCTCAAGTCCCCATCCCGGGGGCGGCCCGAGACGGGCCTTGAAGCTTATTTGAAAGGTGTTGGGGCTGGAGGTTGAAAAAGATGCGCAGATGGGTATTTCTGTTGCTTGGAGTAGGCGTGTTGCTGCTGCCGCTGGGGCTGGTCGGCGTGGCGCAAGGTGGGTACGAGCTGTCCTGGTGGACGGTGGACGGCGGCGGCCAGATGGTCAGCCTTGGAGGTGGATACGAGCTCGGCGGGACGATTGGCCAGCCGGATGCCGGGGCATTGACCGGCGGCGGCCACACCCTGGGCGGCGGCTTCTGGCGGGGCGGGCCCGTCACCTTGCCCCCCTTCCGCGTCTACCTGCCCCTGGTCAGGCGTTAGCCCTGTAGGGGCGCACGGCCGTGCGCCCTGCCGCATCACCGAAAATGCATGCGGGCCATAGAAGCTCAGAGGAGATAACTTATGAAAGACAGGTGGCTAACGGGGATAATTGATTCGCTTTTGCTCTTCCTGACTGTCCTGCTCCTGAACCCATGCATCACCGCGTCCGGCGCCGCGG
>JAFGIA010000410.1 GCA_016929795.1 Anaerolineae bacterium | reverse complement strand
GTTGCCCGCGTACTGCAAGAGTGGGGCGAGCAGCCCGATGATGGCCCCGGCCAGGATGATGCCCCAGCGCGAGGCAAAGAAACGGGTAAACTTTTCTGACATGATATCTCCCTCCTTGGATATTGCCACGCACCCCTGGGCACCCGTGGCCGGGGGGTACGACGTGGTCACAACAAATGCCGCCGCCAGCACAGACTGGCGGCGGCTTGGGAGCGGATAACCCGTCCGTTCAGGACACGGCCTCTCTGCCATCCCCCAGAAGGTGCAGACGAACCGGCAAGCGCCGACCGGCAATCCGGTTTCAGGTTCTACAGTCGCAAGAGATCCACATGATCGCCATCGATCCCCTAATCCTCCTGGGTGGGTGAAAGGTCAAGCCTTGACGGCAAGACCTTTTTATAACTTGGCGTTATGGTAGCTATACATCTTGGAGAATTATACTCGGGAGCAAAAGACTTGTCAAATCGGCGCTGAGGAGCAGCGTCCAGGGCAGGCGGGCGGCGAGCAGCGCGCCCTCCGGCTCTTTGTATCTCGAGCGGTATCTTGAGTTTATTATAGGTAATCTGTCCTCTTGACGGCGAACGCGATAAGGCTGCCGATGCCGGTCGCCATGCCGGCGAACAGGGTGAGCCCAAATGCGATCCAGACTCCTTCCATCTGCCCTCCTCAGTTCAGGTAGTGGCTGTCGCCTCGCCCGGCGCGCTATCCGCCCATTGGCGTTGGTAGAGGCGGTGATAGGTCGGGTTGCTCTCGACGAGGTGTTTATGCGTTCCCTCGCCCACGAGCCGGCCATCCTCGACGACGACGATGCGGTGGGCCTTGCGCAGCGTGGAAAAGCGGTGGGCGATGATCAGGGTGGTGCGGCCGTGGCGGATCTCGTCCATGGCCTGCTGGATGCGTGCCTCGGTGTAGGCGTCGACGTTCGCCGTTGCCTCGTCCAGGATCAGGATCTTGGGATCGGCGAGCAGGGCGCGTGCAAAGGCAATGAGCTGGCGCTGCCCGCCGGACAGCGTAACCCCACGCTCGCCCACCTGGCTGTCGTAGGCCTGTGGCAGCGCGACGATGAAATCGTGAGCCTGGGCGCGGCGCGCGGCGGCCTCGACCTGTGCGTGACTCGCCTGGGGGTTGCCGTAGCGGATGTTCTCACGGATCGTGTCGGCAAAGAGAAAAACGTCTTGCGGCACGAGCGCCACCAGGCGGCGCAGGTCGGCCGAGGCGATCCGGCGTACATCCACGCCGTCGATGCACACGGCTCCCTGGTCGACGTCGTACAGCCGGGCCAGTAGCCGGGCGAGGGTGCTCTTGCCGGCCCCGGTCGGTCCTACCAGCGCGATCGTCTCACCCGCGTTCACGGCGAGGTCTAGATCGCGCAGCACCGGCTCTTCCCCATAGCCAAAGGTCACGTCCTGGAAGGCGATGCGCCCCTCGAATCCACCAGCCGGCCGCTCGGGCCTGGCGGGCTCGGTCACGGCGGGCTGCCGCCCCAGGTAGTCGACGATGCGGTCCAGCGAGGCGGCGCCTGCCTGGAAGGTGTTGTAGACCAGGCTCAGCTCGCGCAGTGGACCGAAAAAACGATAGACGTAGCCCAGGAAGGCCAAGAGCACGCCGACGGTGGTGGCGCCCTGGACGACCAGCGCGCCGCCATAGCCCAGCACCAGGGCCACGCCCAGCATGTTGGTCACTGTCATGGTCGGGAACACGGCGGCAAAGAGCATGCCGACGCGCAGGTTGGCCTTCATGTTCTGCAGGCTCAGGCTCTCGAATTGCTCCACGGTGAACGACTCGCGGGAGAGTGACTGGACGACGCGCATGCCCGAGACGCCCTGCTCCACACCTGCATTCACGTCGGCGATGGCCTGCTGCACCTGTTGGTAGGCGCGCCGCATCTGCTTGCCCAGGTAGCCCATGCTGAGCATCACGACGGGGATCGACGCCAGCGTGACCAGTGTGAGGCGTACGTCCAGCAGGGCCATGATGGCGACGATGCCGACGAGTGTCAGCAGGTCATTGACCAGATTGAGCGCGCCGCTGGAAGCGATTTCGGCGAGCGCGTTCACGTCGTGGGTCAGGCGCGACGAGATCTGACCTACCCGCTCCCGCTCGTGAAACGCCACCGGCTGCCGCAGCACGTGGGCGTAGAGATCGCGGCGGACGGCGTGGACGACGTGCTGCCCCACCCAGGTCGAGAGGAACCCTTGCCAATAGATGGCCAGCCAGTAGATGCCGTTTAGCGCCAGGTAAAGGAGCGAAATCAGGGCCAGACCGCCCACGTCGCCCTGGGCGATGGTCGTGTCGACTGCTACCTTGGTCAGGTAGGGCATGGCCAGTGTCGTCGCCGTCACGGTGAACGTCGCCACCATGGCCAGCGCCAGCCGGGCCTTGTAGGCGCGCAGGTAGCGCCACAGCATGGCCAGCGCCTGTCGATCCAGGTTTGAGAAACGAAAGGCCTCCTCCTGCCCTTGCATCCGGGTCATGAATCCACCACGAATACTCATCGCGCCCCTCCTTCCACGCCGAGCTCCCCGGCCGCCGGCGCTGGCTCTCCCCCCACCAGCGTCTCCGCCTGGAATTGGAGTGCGTACACCTGGCGGTAGAAACCCCCGGCCGCCAGCAGCGCCTCGTGGGCCGAGCGCTCTGGCGTGGAGTGCGCCCGCTCGACGATCTGCCCGTCGCGCAGCACCAGGATCTGGTCGGCATGCTGCACCGTCCAAAGGCGGTGGGCGATGACGAACGTGGTCCGCCCGGCGCGCACCTCCCCCAGCGCCTGCTGCATCCGCCGCTCGGTGTCGGCGTCGACGCTGGACGTGGGCTCGTCGAGGATCAAGATGCGCGGGTCGGTGAGCAACACGCGGGCCAGGGCGATGCGCTGCCTCTGCCCACCCGACAGCCGCACACCCCGCTCGCCCACGGGCGTGCCGTAGCCGAGGGGCAGCGATTTGATGAAAGCGTGCATCTGCACTACGCTCGCGGCCCACTCGATCTCGTGCTGCGTGGCGTGGGGGCTGCCATAGGCAATGTTCTCGCCGATGGAGGCGTCAAAGAGAAAGACTGTCTGGAGGGCGATGCCGATGGCGTCGCGCAGGCTCTTGACCGTCACCGCTGTGACGTCGTGGCCATCGATGGTGATCCGTCCCTGCTGCGCATCGTAGAAGCGGGGCAGCAGGTGCACGAGGGTGCTCTTGCCGGCGCCCGATGGCCCTACCAGCGCCACCATCTCGCCCGGTGCGGCTTCCAGATCCACGTCGCGCAGGGCATAGGTGCCGCTCGGGCTGCCATTGTAGGAGAAGGTGACGGCCTCGAAGCGGACGTGGCCCGCGATGGGCGGCAGGGGGTAGGCACCGGGCACGTCGCGGACGTCGGGCTGGGTGTCGAGCACCTCGAACACCCGCTCCGCCGCGGCCAGCGACTGCATCACGACGTTGAGCATCATGCCCGTCTGCCGGATGGGGCGCAGCAGCATCTGGATGTAGGTGGCAAAGCCGATGAGTGTGCCGAGCGAGATGGTGCCGGCGATCACGTTCCGGCCGCCGACCCAGAGGACGAGGGCAGTGCCAACGCCCATTACAACGCTGGCATAGGGCATCCAGAGCGAGGCGATGCGCGCGGTATCGAGGTTGGCGTGGAGCACCTGCTCGCTCCTGTGGTCGACCCGATTCTGCTCGAACGCCTCGCGGCCAAAGAGCTTGAGGACCAGGATGCCCGCCAGGCTCTCTTGCAGCGTACTGGTCAGCGCCGCAAGCTGGCGCCGGACGCGACGCCATGCGGGCTGCACCTGCCGCGCGTAGGCCCACATGCCGAGGGCGATGAAGGGCAGCAGGCCCAGGTAGACGAGGGCCAGGCGCCAGTCCCAGATCAGGAGCACGACCAGGATGCCGAGGAGGGTCAACAGGTTGGTGAGAACGATGACTGCCGCCCGCCCGAAAAAGTTGTTCAGCACGTCGACGTCGGCCGTGACGCGCGACATCAGGTCACCCGTGCGCGCCCTGTCGTAGAAGGAGAAGGAGAGGCGGCTAAGGTGCTCAAAGATGGCGTTGCGGATTTCGAACACGATGCGCTGGCCGGTGAAGGCGGTGAGGTAGAGCCGCGCAAAATCGACGCCGCCCTGAAGCAGCGAAAGGGCCAGCAGCCCGCCGGCCGCCCACCACACTTGCTCCGCTTGCCCCGCCAGGATAAAACGGTCCACCACCACACGGATGATCCAGGGAGGGGCCAGTTCGACGGCGGTCGTGGCGAGGGCCGCGAGGATGACACCGGCCAGGATGGCCGCATGGGGCCGCATGGCTCCCAGCAGCCGGCGCAGGATGGGCCACACGGGGCCGGCGGGGCCGGGTTTGCCGCCGCCTGCTCCGCCTTGGCCAGCTACCCTGCCGCCTGGGCCACGTCCACCAGGCCTACCTGCTGCCGGGCCACCCTTGTCGGGCCCCCGCTCACCACGGCCTCCCTCTCCGCCCTTTACAGGCTCGCGTCTCTTGGGCATGTCACAAACTCCTCGCCGAGTTGCTCGCGAACCAGATCCTGGTAGGCCGCCAGGCGTTCCTGGTCGAGAAAATAGTGAAGGTGGTACCCCCACCGCTCGACCTGCACCAGGCCCAGCTCCTTGAGCACGCGCAGGTGTTGGGATACCGCCGAGTCGGTCACGCCCAGCTCGCGGGCCAGCCGGCCCACGCACAGGGCACGGCCCGGCTCCTGTTGAGCCAGCAGCGAGATCAGGCGCAGCCGGGTTTCGTCGCCGAAGGCTTTGAAAAAGCGGGCCAGTTCTCGCATATGCTCCTCTATGACTGGAGTCTGGCGAATTTGTGATTGCTCACGGATTAACACGGATGACACGGATTTCTTCTGGATCATTTCGATGAGTTTCGGTGCG
>JAFGIA010000409.1 GCA_016929795.1 Anaerolineae bacterium | reverse complement strand
TGAAGTAGCCAACAACGGCCACAAGGCTGTGGTGTTCAGCCAGTGGACCAAGATGCTCGACCTGACCAAGCCGGGCCTGGAACGCCTGAAGCTAGGTCATGTCGAGTTGACGGGCGCGGTACCCACTGCCAGGCGCGGCGCCCTGATTGAGCGTTTTTTCGAGGATCCTGATTGCCGCGTCTTTCTCTCTTCCGACGCCGGCGGCGTGGGCTTGAATCTGCAAGCCGCCAGCCTGGTCATCAACCTCGATCTGCCCTGGAACCCGGCCGTGCTGGAGCAGCGCATCGCCCGTGCCCACCGCCACGGCCAGCCGCGCCCGGTGCAGGTCGTCAACCTCATCGCTCAGGGCACCATCGAGGAGCGCATCCTCGACACCCTGGCCGCCAAGCAGAACGTCTTTGCCAGCATTTTTGGCGTTGAGGAAGGTCCCTCGGAAATCAGCTTCCAAGACAGTGGCCAGGAGCTGCTCAAGACCCTGGACGAGATGCTTGGCAAGCCGGAGGAGGTCAAGCCCGAGCTGGAGCTGGCTCCCGTCGCCGTCGAGGAGGAGAAACCCTACGAGGTCATCGTCCCCACGCCCACCCTGGCAGGGTTCGCCGACCTGCTGGTGGGCCGCTTTCCCGGCCGCGTCCTGCTGGTGACACCGGCCCCGCAGCTCCCGGGCGTCGCCGCTCCCACTCCAACCGACGGCGACGGCTTTCACGGCCAAATCCTCGTCGTCGTCGACCGCGACCCGGCCGGCCTGCGCCCAGAGGTCGAGCGGCTGTTGAGCGACCATTTCCGCCCGGCGCCGCCGCTGCCCGGCCTGCACTTGATGGAACAGGAGGGCTACCGCACTCTCATGGCCCTCACCGGCGGCCTGCTACCTGAAATGCCCGAGGCCGAGGCCTATCGCGCCCCGGCCATGGCGGCGTCGCGGAAGGCCAGGGAGACAGCCGCCCAGCGGCGGGCCAGGGCCGCAGCCAGGGGCATGGACCAGGCCGACCGCCGCCTAAAGCTGGCCCAGGTCGTCCTGGAAGGCGGCTTTCCCGAGGAGGTGCTGCGCCCCGTGCGCGAAGCCCTGGGCTGGACCCTCAGCTCGCTGGTCGGACTGTTCAAGGATTACACCCCGCCGCCGACCTGCCCTCGCCGCGCCTGGTCAACGCCGAGTTGGTCGAACAGGGCCGCCTGCCTGCCGACCTGGCCGCCCAACTCGCACGCGTCCGCGAGCTGAGCGCCCCGCCAGAGGAAGGTGAAGACGCGCCGCCCCCCTCGCTGGAGGCTGCCGCAGGGTTCATCGCCAGCATCGCCGAGGCGATTGATCTGGGACGCCAGTTTGGGGCGCAGGTGGGCTTGTGAGTCGCAGGAGGAAATAGTGACAAAAAGAACAAGGCGATCAAGCAAAACGACCCGACAAACCGCAATGGCAAGCCGAACGGGAGTGAATGTTCCCCGTTCCGCGATCGAGATGGAAGAGCGGCTTCGTTCCTCCAAATAGCTCAATGGCTGCCCATCTGTTCCTGGCCCCTACCGGCCACGGCAAAACCGAATACGCCCTGAACCGCATCCGCGCCACCCGTGTCGACGATCCCCTGGCCCCCATCTGGGTTGTTTTGCCCAACCAGATCCAGGTCCGCGCCTTCGGGCAGCGCTTGGGCACGGCCGGCGGTGCGTTCGGGGTCGAGTTGGGCACCTTTCATCGCTTTTATGCCGAGCTGCTGGCCCGCAGCGGCCGGCCCACTGCCCGCCTGCCCGACTCTATGCTTCACCGTCTGCTGCTGCGCCTGGTGGACCGGCTGGCCGAGGATGGCATCCTGTGTCACCATGCCGCCCTGCGTCGATGTGCAGGCTTTGCCCGCCTCCTGCGCACCCTCTTCCAGGAATTGAAGCAGGCCCGTGTCCAGCGCGAGGCCTTTGAAGCTGCCCTCGCTGGCACCCCGCCCCGCCTGGCCGAGTTGGGTATCCTCTATACCGCCTACCAGGACTGGCTTATCCGCTCCGATTGGATGGACGCCGAGGGCAGGGCGCCGAACGCCGCGCGCCTGGCAGAGCGCGGCAGCCTGCTCCGCATGGAGTCGACGTGGCCGTGGGTGTCGTCGGTGGCTTGGAGTACGATGATGACCGGGGTGAATCCCGGAAGCACAACATCTTTGGCTTTATCGACCGCGATCCCGCCACCTACAAACAGTTCATCCCCACCGGCAGGAACATGCACGCCCGGACGCTCTGGGAGGTGTTGAGCGACGCGAGCAAGCGGGTGATCGTGGTCAACGTCCCGGTCACCTACCCGCCACGCCAGGTGAACGGCATCATGGTCGCCGGCTTTCTCAGCCCGACGCTGGAAAAGGCCGTCTACCCGCCTGGCTATCTCCCCACGCTCCAGTCGCTCGGTTACATCGTCGACGCAGATCCGTGGAAGGCGCGCGAGTCGAAGGACCTGGCACTGGAAGAGGTAAACAAAACACTCGACGCACGCCTGCGCACCCTGTTCCACCTCTACGACCACGAAGAGTGGGACTACCTTCACGTCCACATCATGAAGACGGACAGGCTCCATCACTTTCTCTGGCAGCAGATGGAGGAGGCGGACCCGATCTACGCGCCTGCCTTCTATGACTTCTACCGGCGCATCGACGACGCCCTGGGCGAGCTGGCAGGGCGCCTCGACGACCAGACGACGCTGATCTGGATGGCAGACCATGGGTTCTGCTCCATCAAAAAAGAAGTATACGTCAACAAGTGGCTGATGGACAACGGCTGGCTTCGGTTGCGCACCGTGCCGCCGGATCGCAAGAAGGGGCTGGATGAGATAGACCCCTCCTCGGTGGCCTACAGCCTCGATCCCGGGCGGGTGTTCATCCGCGTGCGCGGGCGCGAAAAAGAGGGGCCGGTGGCGCCGGGCGCAGAGTACGAGGCGCTCCGTGACCAGATCGCAGCGGCGGCGCTCGCGCTGCGTGACCCCGACAGCGGGGACGCGATCTTTCAGCAGGTGTTCAAGCGCGAAGAGCTCTACCACGGCCCACACCTCGAGCAGGCCGCGGACCTGATCCTTGCGCCGCACGACGGCTACGATCCGAAAGGGCCGCTCTACAAAGAGGATCTGACCTACAAGGGAGACGAGCTGGTGGGGATGCACACCCATCACGACGCCATGCTCTACATCGGTGGGCACCAGGTCGCCCAGACACGCTTCTCCGTCCTCAACGTCATGCCGACGATCCTAGATCTGCTCGAGCTCGAGCCTCCGTCGAACCTCGACGGCACGTCACTCTTATAAGGCGCGCATCTATCCCGCATCTCTTTGATTTGTGGTCCGCGCCCCGTTCTGATATAATCGACCCATTGGTGACGGTGCCGGGCAGGCTGTGACGCATGGGGCGTCCCGCCCCCTGCCTGGTGATCCTGGCGAGGAGGCCGATAGGTGACAGGTGAACTGGGCAACTGCCACAGGCGGCGGCTGGCAGCGGTGTGCGGCCGCTACTGTGGGACGTGTGAAGAGTATGTCGATCGCAGGTGCTGTGGCTGCGGCTACTCCCTCGGCCGGGGGTGCGAGGGCGATTGCGAGCTCTTTCTGTGCTGCGTTGTCGAGCGCGGCCTGCCCCACTGCGGCTTGTGCGTCGACTTTCCGTGCCAGGTCTATTTGAGCCATGCCCGCGCGCCCGTCGTGGCGGTGCGCATCAAAGCGCTGCATCATCGCGTCGAGATCGGGACAGAGCGGTGGCTCGACGAGCAGGAGCAACAGGCAGGCAACAAGTGACCGCGCGCGTCGTGCCGCGCCTCGCTCTACCGGTGTGCCCCATCAGCTTCCAGACAAATCCGTAGCCGCGGTCGACGGATCTCGAGACGAACCGCACTTCTCTTATGAAATCTTAACTTGAATCAAGGCATCGCTCGGTGTATACTGTACCTGGATTGTTCGCAGCTTAGAAGATCCGCGAAACCAGATCCTCGATCGATATCAAAGATACGCATCTGGCCAGCAAAAGGAGAAAGCCTTGGTTCAGCAGAAACACACACGATGGATCGTCCTATTCCTGGTAGTTGGCTTGCTAACTGCCTGCCAGCCGGCAGCGGCACCATCCAGGCCGGCCTCCGACTACCCGGCCGCTGTCGCCATAAGCTGGTTTGAGCTACAACTGGAGCTAATCCAGGACACCCCCGGCTTCACCCCGCCGGTCGCTTCCAGGGCGTTGGGTTACGCCGGCCTCACCCTATACGAAACGGTCGTGGAGGGGATGCCGGGCTACAAGTCCCAGGGCCAGCACCTTGTTGGCGTCACCTCACTTCCTCGCACAGAAACAGGCCGGTCATACCACTGGGCCGCCGCAGCCAACAGCGCATTGGCCACCATCGTGCGCAGCCTCTACCCGACGGCCAGCCCCGACAACCTGGCAGCGATCGATGCCCTGGAGCACGAATTCGCAACGCAGTACAAACCAGAAGCCGGCCAGGCGGTATTCGATCGTTCGAGCGCCCACGGCAGGGCCGTTGCTGAGGCGATTTTCGAGTGGTCCAAGACCGATGGGGGGCATGAAGGCTATGCCAGGAACTTCCCAGAGGACTTGGCGCCCGACAGCGGGCCGGGATTGTGGGTTCCCACACCTCCCGACTTCCAGGCCGCGCTGCAGCCCTACTGGGGCCACAACCGCCCATTCGTCATCTCGGGCCAGGAGTGTGCCCCACCACCACCGCCAGAGTACTCCAAAGATCCTTCATCCCAATTCTACGCTGACGGGATGGAAGTGTATACCACTGTCAAGAATCTCACTCCAGAGCAGACAGCGATCGCGCTCTTCTGGGCCGACGACCCGGGAAAGACGTTTACCCCTCCCGGTCATGCCCTCGCCATCGCCACCCAGGTTTTGCGTGCCGAACAGGCCGCCCTGTCTCTGGCGGCCGAGACCTATGCCAAAGTGGGAATGGCAGTGGCCGACGCCTTCATCGGCTGCTGGAGCGCGAAATACACCTACAACCTCGTTCGCCCCATCACCTATATCCAATCTGTTATCGATCCCGCCTGGAACCTCCCAGATGTCACCGACCCGGTCGTCACACCCCCTTTTCCTGAATACCCCTCCGGCCACTCGGTCCAGATCGGCGCAGCGGCCACCGTAATGACTGCGTTGTTCGGGGATCCATATCACTTCACCGACAACAGCCATGCCGAACACGGCCTCCCGGCGCGCACTTTTGACTCCTTCTTTGCGGCTGCCGACCAAGCCGCACTGTCTCGCCTGTATGGCGGCATCCACTACCGCCCCGCCATCGAATTGGGGCTCGTACAGGGTAGGTGCATTGGCGAAAAGATCAACAGCTTGTCCTGGAAGGAATAGTTCGGGTAGCCCCCGGCCCCTCCTCCTCGATCCCGCTCTCCTCCGTCACCTCGAAGGACCAGCCGTATGCCGCTTCCATCTCCAGCCCGGCGCGGTCGGTGACGCCGAACACTTCGGCCGTGTATTCGCCGGCTTCCAGTGGGTCGTAAGGGGTAAAGTGCCAGTGGTAGCACGACGGCCCCTCGGGCTCGCAGGGGGATTCGCTGTAGTAGGCCAGTTGACCCTCCAGCTCGCCCTTCGGGCCGGTCAGCGTGAACCACGCCTCCGCCGTCGACACGTCTTCGCTGAAGTAGGCCACTACCTCTTCCGGCGCGCCCTCCTGGCTCCCCTTCTCCGGGACCGTGCCCACTACTTCCGGCTGGGTAAAATCGCCGGTCGTGAAGGTCCAGGTCGCGGTGACCGCCTGTGCCATAGCGTCCATCGCGCCCGCTACCGTCGCCGTGTACGCCGTCCACTCCTCGATCGACGGCATGCCACTGTGCCACAGGGGTACATAGCGCACCGCCAGCGCCCACGTGTCTGTTATCGGCACCACCGCTTCGGCCCGGAACGTCAAGTCGTCGCCCAACGGCGGCAGCGACAGCGACGCGTGCGGTGCCTGCAACCCGCCCCCCGGCGAGCCGATGCACACCGCCTCGTTGTACGTCACCACCAGGCTCGGCTGGATGCCCACGCCTTCCGACCCATCGGCCGGTGCCACGCCCGTCACCACCGGCGGCCCGGGGTAGCACACCTCCCAGCTCACATTGGCTGGCTCCGACCAAGCCGCTACGCAGTTGCGGCCGTGATGCACCCCTGTTCGTCCCGCCCGCGCACCCGCACCGCCGCCACCTGGTCAGGCAGGGGCGTGTCCATCACGAAGGAGACGCCCTGCGTCACCGTCGTCTCCGGCGCCCTGCCGTCGATGCGGGTACCCTTTGGGTGCTGCCATTCGTACTCTGCGGCCAGCTCGCTCTGACTCATCTCGAGCGCGAACTGCTGCCCGTCGCACGCGACGACCTCGACCGTCGGGTCCCACCCCTCGTCCACGAACAGGCACGCCATCGTGAACGTCCAGCTATAGGGCACGACGGGATGCGCGCAATAGTCGGTGACGGCTCCCACCGTCGCCGTGTACACCGCCGGCGCGGTGAACTCTCCTCCCAGCGGCGTGAACTCGATGCCCGTCGGCGGCGGCTCAAACCCACCGCCTTCACGGCGCAGAGCGCTCAGATTGGCTGACACCAGGACGTTGTTCTCGTCCCGGATCTGCAGTGACTCAGGAGGCAGTCCGGGGAACGGCTCGTCGAGCCATGCCACCACCGGCTCGTCCGGGTATGCGTCTGTCGCCCCGGCTGCGGGCACGGTCTCTTCCACGTGCGGCGGCGTCGAGTCGGCGTGGAACCCCCATGAGTAAGGAACCAGCACGTTGTCGTACTCGTCCATTGGCCCCGCCACCGACGCTGCATAGTCCCCGTCCTCCAGGCCGGCCGCGGGCGTGAACACCGCCTGATGGGCGAAGGGATACCCGGCGGGAGGAACCTTGGGATAGAAGTAGCCACTCGTGCCGCTCACCGGCAGCGTCGCTTCCCACCAGAGCTCAAAGTCGAGCGGCGAGCTACGCATCACGTTCTCGCTGAACGCCACCCACGGGTGCGTGCTGCTCGGCACGCAGCTCGACGTCGGATACGCCTCGCTCACCACCGGCGGGATGTGCACCGTCTCGAACGTCCAGGTGTAGACGCCCGTCATCAGCACATCGAACGCGTCCATTACACCGGCGATCCGGGTACCCTCTGGGTGCTCGTGCCACGTGCTCTCCTCCAGTCCAGGTTGCCCCTGCTGGGCTGCCGGCGTAAAGGTGAGCTGGCTGCCCACCGCCGCCAGGCCTGCCCAGAGCGAAGCGAAGGGTCGCCATAGACGGACGTCTCTCGGCGCTGATTCGTCAATGCCAGGCAGCCGGAGCCGACCGGGCACGTGATCGGTTCCGAGAATGTCACTACCAGCACCTGGTCCAGCGGCGTGCCGATCTCTCCCGGGTAGGGGGCCGTGGACACGATGTGCGGCGCGGTATAGACGGTCGAGAACGTCCAGGTATAGACGTCCGTCATCTGGTTCTGATTCGGCGCCAGGTCCACGAAATAGTTCACCTCGACCTGGTACTCTGTGTTCTCCTCCAGCTTGCCGCCCGGCAGGCCGGTTGGGGCGAACACGGCCTGCGCGCCGTCCACCGCCAGCTCTCCCACCACCATCCCGGTGCGTGAGCTGTTGAGCACGATGCAGTCGGCACTCGGGCGCGTGCACGCCACCGGCTCGTCGAAATCGACCACCACCACCGACCCCAGCGCCACATCCACCGCGTCCGCAGGCGGGCCCTTGTCTACCACCTGCGGTGCCCCCAGGTCCCCCGTCGTGAACGTCCAGGTATACGGCACTTGCATCACCAGGTCGCGACCCCGATCCTGCGCGGCCGTCACGGTGACCACGTAGGTGGCATCGCTTGCCAGAGTTTCTGATACCGCAAACGTCACCGAATGCCCGTCGACGGTTTCGTCCCCGGCTACACTGCCGCCCGTTTGGCTCGACACCGCCACACATCCTTGTGGAGGGCATGCGACGTCGCGGTCAAACTCTACCATCAAGGTTGGCGTCGGCACCGTGACGGGTGCCTGGCCATCGGGCGACACCGTGGCCACCTGTGGCGGCGGGATAAACTCTTCGTAGTAGTTGTACCCGTAGATTGGATTTGATCCGTCAAACGCTGGTGCTGGTGGAATTGTGAGTCCTGCAAATGAGCTGGCTTGCGTAGCACTCTCCCCTTCCGCCGCCATCACCAGTCGGTTACCCAACAATCATTCGTTTTTAGAGTAACGTTACCACTAATGTGGTAGCTTCCATTCTATCTTGACCGATCGTATCAACTCGGCTATAATGAGATCCACGATGAGCGAGCAAATGTCTCAAGCCGAGATCGAAGAGTATCTTGGCCTGGCAAGTGAAGACCTAGCTGCAGCCCAGGACAATCTCCGGTTCGGGCATCTGCGAGCGGCAGTGTCTCGAGCCTATTATGCAATGTTCTACGCCGCAACTGCATTGCTGGGCAGCAAGGGGTTATGGCGCAGCAAGCACCAGGGCCTGATCGCTGCTTTTGGCGAACACTTTGTCAAGACAGGCTTGATCGAACCACAGTACGGACGCATCCTGCATGATGCCTTCGAGGCACGTCTGGATAGCGACTATGGTCCGAATCCTGATCTGACTGAGGCTGCAGCACAGCAGTTGATCTCTAATGCGACCAGCTTTGTTGAGCGGCTTGCACAGGTCCTGAAAGTAGATCGGGACGATGAGGCCAAATATGATGACGCCGACAACCATCTCGCATAAAGAAGAAACGGCGTTGCAGGCCTACGCAGATGTACTCGAGGACAGGTTTGGGCCGCAGCTTCTCGATGTTCTGCTTTTTGGCTCCAAAGCGCGAAACGAAGCATCGACAGGTTCAGACGTCGACGTGGCTGTCATCCTACTACAACCGACCCCACAGGACCTGAGTGCGGCGCGAGGACTGGCCTTTGACATTTGGCTCTCCTACGGAGTGTATCTATCCATCCGTGCGATGAGCCAGCAGGGCTGGCAAAGGCTTGGCAGCCTTCGGAGCTTGTTTTATCGCAACGTCGAGCGTGACGGCATTTCGCTTCTATCCAGGGCAGCATGACCTGGCGCGATGCGGGCCTGATAAGAACAACTGGATAAGGTAGAAAAGAAACACACACCGCCGCCAGGCACCGGATGGTGTCTGCCGTATGTCCTGCCACGGAATGTGCGGGCTCTGGCCCCGTACTGCATGCGACAGCCGCTTGGTGGCTTCGCCAATGATCTCGAGTTGGCGGATGATCCCATCCTGAACCAAGTGTTGGTCCTGGAATGCTTCCTCATCGATGCCATGTAAATACTCTTCGATCCGAGAGATGGCATCCAAAATGTGTTGGAGGTAGACTGCGTCATCACGCTCCATAGATCACCCGCAGTTCTCGTTTGACCCTGTCCCGCAGGTAGGGGCTAATAGCGCCTTCAGTCAGAAGATCGACCTTTCTTCCAAGAGCGTGTGAGACCTCACGCTCCAGCTTGACCATCTCCAGCAGGCTTTTTCGTTTGGAGAAGCGGACCAATAGGTCGATGTCACTTTGGTCCGTAGCTTCGCCCCTGGCCATGGAGCAAAGACGCCGAGTCAAGCCCTTCATCGACAGCGCGGAATTCGTTTTCCAGTTCTTCATCGCTGTTGGAAGCGTTACTTTCAGAACCATCGTTTCCACGCGTACCTCCATCTACTGCATCTCAAACCGGCACACCTGTACACTGCCGATTATACAGCAACAGCTTCGTTTTGACAGCAGCACCGCGCCCTCGAAGCGATCCAAAAGAAAAGCCGTTGCCCAGCGTCATTTGACGCCCGACAACGGCTCGTACAAGCAGAGCCGGCAACAATCTTTGTCTTATGCCGCCTGCTCCTGCAAACGTTTCCTAAATTTTTAGCCGTAGATTGGATTTGATCCGTCAACCACTGCTGCTGATCGAGCTGTAGAGCCCCTGGGTTTATGAAAGGTCATCAAGAGCTTGGGCGGGCTCGCAGGCAGTGATAACTGAATCCAACCGAGCCTGCTGCTCTCGATCGAGCGTCACCAGGGTCGTGCCGAAGCGCAGAGCGACCGCCGCATAAACCGCGTCACTACCTCGCAAGCGATAGCCAGCAGCCACATCCATAGCCTGACGTGCCAACGTTTCATCGAGTGGCACCATAATCAGATGGGGCAGGCGGGTGAGGCCGAGCGCAAAATCGCGGGCCAATGCTTCGTCTTGGTGCCCCCGGCTGATCGCTGCCACCACCTCAGGAAGCAGCAAGGTTGGCACGATGATCGGCAGGGCGTGCTGCTGCAAGTATGCCAGCAATTCGTTGCTTGCCTGATGCCCC
>JAFGIA010000408.1 GCA_016929795.1 Anaerolineae bacterium | reverse complement strand
CTGTCCTTCCTTCGGGTTCGCAAGCGCGCATTATAGCACAGCCGGACGTCTCTGCCAAATTGAGGGGGAGCCTTTGCTCTGGTGCCAGCCGGGGTGGCGTTTGACGAACGTAGGGTAGACGTATCGTTCCCATCGAGCACCAGACAACGAGGTATGGTATCATGGGATCGTAACACAATGGCATGGCCCATGAAGGGCGAGCACCCTCGGGCCAGGGAATGCAACCGAGCAAGACCGGATGCTACGAGGACATCATGGGCCGTGCCGACCATAGGTATCTCTTCTCCTCCTTTTGATAGAGAGCCAGGGGTCTGGGGCCACCTCTGGCTCTCGCGTTTTTTCCCGATACCCTATTTGCAAGGCTGTCCATTCTGTGCTAGAATGGCCCGATTCTTTGGACAGCTTCTTCTGGAAGGGAATGGGTGAAGGAGCGTGAGAGAAAAGGATGGCAGAAGCAGCACCGGCCGGGAGGCCGGGTTGCAAAAGGGGCACCTGACCGAGATCAATGCTCGGCGGGGTGCCCCTTTTTTTGTAACCGGCGGCCGGCGGTGCGGTGAAAGGCTGGTCGAGCAAGAGGCCAGCTACTTTAACACAATCGAGGTGAAAGAATGGGAACAGTGCACGAGTCAAAGCACCCTCTCGTCAAGCACAAGCTGCATTTGCTGCGCGATGTACAGACCAAGTCGAAGCAGTTTCGTGAGCTCGTCGGAGAGCTGGCGATCTTGCTCGCGTACGAGGCGACGGCCGACCTTGCAACCGAGCCGATCACAGTGCGGACGCCGCTGGGCGAGGCTGAGGGAGAGCAACTGTCGGAGAATATCGGGTTGGTGCCGATCCTGCGCGCTGGGCTGGGCATGGTCGCGGGCATTCATGAGATGATGCCTGGCGCAGAGGTGTGGCACATCGGGCTGTACCGCGATCACGCGACACTCGAGCCGGTCCAGTACTACAACAAGCTGCCTGTAGACCCCACCGTCCAGGTGTGTCTGGTGCTCGACCCGATGCTCGCGACAGGGGGCTCGGCTGTGGCGACGGTCGACATTCTGAAAAAATGGGGGGCGCGCCGCATCAAGTACGTGGGCATTGTCGCTGCCCCTGAAGGGGTAAACGCGATGCTGGAGGCGCATCCCGACGTGGACATCTATCTGGCGGCCGTGGACGACCACCTGACGCCGCAGCCCCAAGAGCCCGGCGACCCGCCAAAGGGGTACATCGTGCCCGGGTTGGGTGACGCGGGAGACCGGCAGTTCGGGACGGGATAGCACCTGTCCGGCAGAGATTGGCCCCAACGGCGCCAGGCGCGGGGCATGCCTGACACCGTTGGGGCGCGTTGATGCAATCAGCATTTTATATCCCACTCCAGTGGGGAGGTTGACATGCCGTTGACGCGAAATTTCTTCCTGGCTCTCTCGCGCAGTGAGATGCTGCGGCGGTTGGCCGTTGGCTTTCCGCTGGCGCGGGCCATGTCGCGTCGCTTTGTGGCAGGCGAGACGCTGGAGGATGCGGTCGCAGCGGTGCAGGCGCTCGCGAGGCAGGGAATCCTCGCCACGCTCGATCACCTCGGCGAGAATGTGGCGAGCGAGGCGGAGGCGCGCGATGCGGCATTGGGGGTCTTGGACCTGCTGGCTGCAATTGAGGCGCACGACCTGCCATCGGGCGTCTCGGTCAAGCTGACCCAACTTGGCCTCGATCTGTCGCCTGGCCTGGCGATGGACAACCTGCAGCGCATCGTCGCCCGCGCGGCGCAGGCCGGCCGGTTCGTGCGCATCGACATGGAGAGCCATGAATACGTGCCGGCGACGCTAGGCATCTTTTACGAGCTGTGGCAGCGGCACAAGAACGTCGGCGTGGTCATCCAGAGCTACCTCTACCGGAGCGAGGCGGATGTGGCGCGCCTGATCGAAGCGGGCGCTTCGGTGCGCCTGGTCAAGGGAGCGTATGACGAGCCGCCCGAAGTGGCCTATCCCCAAAAAGAGAATACGGATGCCAACTTTGTCCGTCTGATGGAGATGATGTTGGGCGACCAAGCGCGCGCGAACCGCGTCTACCCCGCAATCGCCACGCATGACCAGGTCCTGATCGACTGGGTAAAGGAGCACACGCGGGCGCATGCCATTCCCCGCGACGAATTCGAGTTCCAGATGCTGTATGGCATCCGTACCGACCTGCAGCGCCAACTGACGGCCGAGGGCTACCGCATGCGGGCATACGTGCCATACGGCGAGCATTGGTGGCCCTACTTTATGCGGCGCCTGGCAGAGCGTCCGGCGAACATTTTTTTCGTGGCGCGCAACTGGCTGCGCCGCTGATTCAGCGCCTGATCTAGCTCGTCCAGTTCCAGAACCAGTAGGCCAGGCCCTTCCACCGCCCCCATCGCTCAAAGGCGGCCTCCACCTCGGCGCGGCCCACAGGCTGTCCGCCGTGCCATTCCTGCGCGACCATTTTCATCGCCCACGAGTCGACGGGCACCCAGTCGTAGCGCTCCAGCAGCATGAGCAGATGGGCGGCGGCATAGTCGCCGACACCCTTGATGGCGAGCAGCGCCTTGCGCAGCTCGGGCGTGGAAAGCGGCGAGGTTTTGTACGATTCGAGGTCGAGATCGCCTGTCGTCACGGCACGGGCCAGGGCCAGGACGTAGGGCGCCCGGTAGCCCAGGCCGGCCCTTGTGCGCAGCGTTTCCTCGTCCGTGGCAGCCAGGCGTTCCGGTGTGGGAAAGGCATGGTGTGAGGGCGTGGACAGCAGTGGATCGCCAAAAGTGGATACGAGGCGCTCGGTCATGCGGATCGTCCCGCCCCAGGCCGTGTTCGTGGTCAGGATGGTCTTGATCGTGTCCTCGAATAGGGTGGGTGAACGGAGGAGGCGTCCCTGAGCGCGCTCGATCACGTGAGCGAGCTTGGGCTCGCTCCGCACCTGTGCGTAGAACTCGGACAGGTCCTGGTCGAGTCCGAGCATCCACCTCACCTGGCGCGAGATCTCGTCCTGCTGCGCTGTGCCAAGATCCCCATCGACCGCAACTTGCACGCCGCCTGAAGCTTCTGTAACGTGCAAGGCAACAATCTCACCTGTCTCGATGCGGATGACGTAGCGAAAAGCTGTGCCCTCTTCCTCGCCAGAGAAGGGGGCGAGGCGGATCCAGCCGTGCGAGCGGACGACGGCCGGCAGCGAAAAGGGTTGTCGGGCGGGCAGCTTCCATTTCATGGTCTGTTCCTTTCTCCTCTGCCTGTCTTTGGGAGGGGATTCTAGCAGAAAGGGTCCCCTTTGGCAAGTTGCATTGTGTCACAACCGGGGTATAATAGTGCAGGAGGAGGAAAGGATGTCGGATAGAGAGGGTGGAAATGCGGAGCGTGCGGGCATGTCGCGCCTTCGCCTCGTCGTGCGCGTCGTTGTGAGCCTGATCGCCATCTGCGCCCTCATGTTCCTCCCTGCCGGCAAGCTCGACTGGCTCAATGCGTGGCTGTTCCTGCTCTTTTTCTTTGGCTTCATACTAATTCTCTACACCTGGATGCGGCGCCACGATCCGGCATTGGTGGCCGAGCGGCAGCGGAGTGGACCCAATGCCGAGCGTTGGGACCGGGTAATCATGGGCATCTACAGTGTGCTGTTGCTCGGCCTGCCCATCGTCGCGGGCCTCGACGAGCGGTTGGGTTGGTCCAGCCTGCCACTGGCGGTGCAGCTTGTTGGGTGGATGGGCCTGGTGGCTGCGCTGGTGATCGTCTGGTGGTCGATGGCCTCCAACCCTTATCTCTCTGAGGTGGTGCGGATCCAGGAAGAGCGGGGCCACCGGGTCGTCGGCGATGGCCCCTATCGCTACGTGCGCCACCCGATGTATATCGGAGTCATCGTGTCCTTCTTGAGTGTGCCACTCGTGTTGGGATCGTATTGGGCGCTGGTGCCGGGTGGGCTGTGCATGCTTCTCTTTATCGTCCGTACGGCGCTTGAGGACCGGACGCTCAGGGAAAAGCTGCCGGGGTATGCCGAGTATGCCAGTCGCGTGCGCTATCGGTTGATCCCAGGGGTGTGGTAGGCCTGGCGATCGACGCTAGGGCTTGATCGCGCGAGTCGCGATAAAGGTCGGCATATAGCCTGCCAGGATGTCGTCGTCGTTTTGGGTATAGTCTTCGTAAAAGCCGGCGAGTAAAAACCCAACATCGAGTTGCCCGCCGATCTGCTCCTCCAGCGTGTGGCTGAACTCGAATGGATCTCCCTGCTCGTGGTAGCGCGCCTTTTCCTCCGGCGTGAGCCGTTCCAGATCAGAGTAGGGCAGAGGGTGGGTGACCACGAGAGAGCGTTTCTCTTCCCACGCGGGCCAGTCAAAGAGGTAGACGACCGGGTTGCCAAACCCGGCGAGGAGGGCACCACCCGGGCGTAGCACGCGGTGCGCCTCGCGCCACACGGGGCGCACGGCGGGCACAAAGTTGTTCGACACGGGGTGAAAGATCAGATCAAAGCGTTCATCGGCCAGGACCGACAGGTTGCGCATGTCGCCCTCGATGGTGGCGATCTCGATCCCGTCGCGCTCGGCGACCATCCGGTCCTGGGCGAGCTGGCGTGGCGAGTTGTCGAACACGGTGATGTGTGCGCCGGCGGCGGCCAGGATCGGTCCCTGCTGGCCGCCACCCGAGGCCAGGCAGAGGACCTCTGCCCCGGCGAGAGGGGGGAACCAGTCGCGTGGCACGGGCTTGGTAGGCGTGAGGTAGATGGCCCACTCGCCGTGCCGGGCTGCCGCCGTCTGTTCCGGCGTGACCGGCACAGTCCACACGTTGCCCATCTCCACCTGCCGGTTCCAGGCGGCCCGGTTGTGAGCGCGAACGTCGATTTCACCCTGTTGAGGTTCCATCGCTCACGCTCCGTCGAGCAGCTCGGCCAGGGGCCGGTGTTCCCCGCGGACGATGGAAAAGAGGTGTAGGTCGTCCGCGCGGCCGCGGTGAAAGAGGGCGCGGCGCATGACGCCCTCGAACTGAAAGCCGCTGTTCTTCAACACCTGCTGCGAGGCGGCATTTCCGGGCAGGGTGGTGGCCTGGATGCGGTCGACGGGGCGCGTGTCGAACAGAAAGGCGACGAGCAGGTGCACGGCTTCGGTCATGTACCCCTTGCCCCAGTCTGCCCGATGGTAGAGGCGATAGGCGATCTCGTAGGCGTTGTGATAGGACGCGGATTTGAAGAAGGCGATCTGGCCGACGATGCGCTGCTCGCGATCGGTGATCAGCAACAGGGCCCGATCTTGCTCCCACGCGCCATGCTCTGCCAGCTCCTGGCTGCGCTGGATCTCTGATTCTATATTCGGCGGCCAATAGTCGCCCATGGCGCGCACGTCGGCCATCAGGTCATAAAGCCGGTCGAGGTCGGCATGGCGCACGGTGCGGACGATGACATTCTTTCCGACGAGCATCTGGTGCCTCCTGGTGCGGAAGGGGCCGGACGAGAAGTGGGCGCTCTGGCGCCGTGCGGCGCGAGCGCCCACTCTGTACCCGGCTGGCGTCTAGTATGCAGCGATGTCTATCGCGTCGATAAAGATCTGGGCGCCGTCTGCGCCTATGTATTGGAAAGCGACGCGCACGGGCGTGCCCGAAGGCAGGTAGGGTGCCAGGTCGACGGCGCTGTAGGACCAGGCCCACTCAGCGCTCCAGTCGTCGTCGGCTGTGCGCACAAAGATGTCGTCACCACCACCCCACGTCCCCACGACCAGCCACACGTTCAGGTCGCAGTTGTCGTACGTATCGCGGCACCAGTGGATGCTGCCGCCCGAGTAGAACTGGAGTACCGCCCGGCTGGCGGTGAAAGATGGGCTGAGCAACACCTCGTTTTGGGCAGCGAGCGTTTCATCGTACTGGCACTGCGCAGCATACAGGCCCTCGGGATTGCTGGAGCTGTACAGGATCTCCCACGTGTTGCGTGGGTTCGTCTGGACCAGCGTCCAGCCAGGCGGCGGGACGGTGCCGCTCGAAAAGCTCTCGTGCAGCGGCAGGCCCGACGGCGGGGGGGCCTCGCCATAGCCGCGCACGCCGAATGGCAGGTAAACCGTGGTGTCGAATCCAGCCCCTGGGGTCACCGCCGAGGCCACATTGGTGTAAGACGAAGCGCTGCTGCTGTTATAAGCGGCGACGCGATAATAGTGGCGGGTGCTGTCGGCGATGCCCGTGTTCGCGTACGACGTGGCGTTGGCGCTGGTGGTGGCGATCTGCTGCCAGCCGCCGGTGCCCGACAGGGAACGCTCGATCTTGAAGCCGCTTTCGTTCGTGCTGTTATCGACCCAGGTGAGGTTGATCTGGTGCGCTGACACGGCGGTCGCGGTCAGGCTGGTGGGGGCCGTCGGGCCGTGGGGCACGGTGCCATAGTTGATGTAGGCCGCGCCATAGCCGATGAGCGAAGTGCCCCAGGCGATCCACATGTAGCCGCTTTCACCCCAGCCGGGTCCCCACGAGTTGCGCAGGCGCCAGGCGCCCAGGCTGTCGTCCCAGCCGACGAGGACGACGCCATGGTTCACGTTTCCGGAGCAGGTTTCGTTGGTCGAGAATAGGCCGCCGGAGTAATAGTCCCACGCGTCGCCGACGCAGACGGCGGCGGAAACCGGGCCGTAATCATAGATCGCCTGCTTGATTTCGGCGACGGTGGGCACCGAGCTGTAGGGGTTGATCTCGGCCCAGCCGCTGATCAGCTCGTGGGGCGGGTGGGGCGGATTGCACGGTACGTCGGCGGCCTGGTAGGGCTTGTCGGCCTCGTAGCGTGCACCGGCTTCCCGCTCGTCAGCGATATACTTCCACTCGTGATAGTCGTGCGCCCACCAGCCCCCGTCGCAGCCCCAGTCGTCGCTGTTGCACGACACCAGGTACTGCTCCGACAGGTCCTTGTCGCCGCCGCCGTTGAGCTTGATGAGCGATTCGAGTGGGCCAACGGTGCCGAACGCCCAACAGCTTCCGCAAGCTCCCTGGTTTTTGACCTCGGTGCATCCACCCTGGTCGCACCAGTCAAAGCTGCTTGGCAGCGCGGCCCTGGTCTGGGGTTGTTCCTCGAGGGGAGGCATAGCCGGCACCGACCGGGGCGGCTCGGCAGGAGCAGGCTGGGCGGCTTCATATGCGGCGAGGGTGGCGGGGTCAATCGTACCGACGGCGCGGACGTCAACGGCAAAGGTGTCCAGCGGGGATGCCTCCTCCCACGGGCGCCGGTAGGCGAGCGCCAGGCGCGTGGTGCCGCTCTGCACGGGCGCGAACCGGAGCGTGACGATGCCGGGGGCGCCGAGCAGGTTCGACTCGGGCTTGAATTGGCGCGCTCCAACCTGGCGCAGCGCTGCCTCGGCGGGCTCGTCCAATTCCCACAGGTAGCCGGTGGATGGGTTGGCCGGAAGCTGGAGCGTGAGGATCTGTCCGTCGCGCAGCTCGACACTCCCTCCGTCGTCTGCCGCCGTCAGCGCGATCTCTTCTGGGGTTGGAGCCGAGCCGGCGGTGGGCTGTGCGAGCCAGGGCAAGAGCGTGAACAGGATGATGACTGCCAGGGCCAAACGGACGTGCCTGGCAACAAATGAGTGGAAATGGTTCATAGTTCAATCCTCCAATTTTCAGTGATCCATCGTCGCCGTTGGCCGCCTGGGGATGAGGGGGGCGACGTATTCCCCTTGACGGGGTGAGAACTGAAGAGTGATGGCCCCCGCTGCCCCTGCTACGCACTAGCCTCCTGGCTGGCGAGGTTGGGTTCGTGATGAACTTGCAGTACCGGCAGGAGACAGCCTATATGATACTGCAAATCGACCCAGAGTGCAAACCAGGCAACGCGCAATATAGGGCCTGGCTCAGATCTTGGCCGGGGAAAAGAGCACCGACACCTGGGTAACACTCAGCCCGCTCATGTCATCCACGCGCAGGGTGACGTCGCCGACTTGGACCTGGTCACCTACCTCGGGGCGACGATCGAGCCTGGCCCAGACCAGGCCGCCGACGGTCTGCACGTCATAGCCGTGAGCGCCCAGCGACGCATAGCGCTCGATATCTTCGATCTGCACGGTACCCTGGGCGACGAGATGGCCCGGCGCGACAAGGGAGAGAGGCTCTGCCTCTTTGTCGAATTCATCGCGCACCTCGCCGACTACCTCCTCGAGGATGTCCTCCACTGTGACCAGGCCGAGCGTTCCCCCATGCTCGTCGATGACGATGGCGATCTGTTGGCGCTGGCGCTGGAACTGGGCGAGCAGCGCTTTGACCGGCAGCGACTCGGGCACGAAAGAGACAGGGCGCAGCAGAGCGTGCACATCGAACGGCCGATCCGCAATCTGCTGCCGCACCAGGTCCTTGAGATGCACGACGCCGACAATGTCGTCCACGTGGTTGTGATACACTGGCAGCCGGTTATAAGATACAGAGTCAAAGACAGATAGCAATTCCTTCTCGTCGACCGTGTCGGGCACCGCGGTCATCATGGGACGGGGGACCATCACCTGCTCCACCCGTTCCTCGGCAAAGTCAAAGAGGTTGGTCACCAGCGCCTGCTCGTAGGCCTCGATCAGGCCCCCGGCATAACTCTCGGAGACGATCATTTCCAGCTCGTCCGGCGAATAGATGCGGCTCCCCTCGCCAGGCGGCGGGATGCTCAACAGTTTGAGTGTCCACAGCCCGATGCGGTTCAACAGGGTGACCGGGATCGAAAAGAGTTTGCCGGCCAGGCGCATGGGCGTGGCCAGGGCCAGGGCCATTGTCTCGGTGCGTTGCAGCGCCAGTGACTTGGGCACCATCTCTCCCACGACGACATGCAGGTAGGTGATAAGCGCGAGAGCGATCACGAACGAGATGGTGTGCACGACTGTCCCTTCGAGCCCGAACCAGTCATGCAGCGGGGGTTCGATCAGGTGGGCGATGGCCGGTTCGGCGTACATGCCCAGCCCCAGGCTGGCGAGGGTGATCCCCAATTGGGCGGTGGCGATGTAGCGGTCGACCCTGCGCCTGTCGTGCAGGACCCCGTGCACCCAGCCTGCGGCGCGGTTTCCTCCGTCTGCCAGTTGCTCGATGCGTGTGGGACGCACGCCAATGATCGCAAACTCGGCCGCCACGAACAGGCCATTGATCAGGATCAGTACGGCGATGACAGAGAACGAAAAGAGCGTGGCCATCACGCCGTCTTCTCCGGCTCGATCGTCACACACACCCGGCTGGCGGAGCGCTGATCCACAGCTTCCACCCGCAGTTGGACACCATCGATCTCGATCTCGTCGCCTACCTCGGGGATGCGGCCCAGGGTATCCATCACCAGGCCGCCGATGGTGCGCGACTGTTCGTGCGGCAGGTCGATGTCGAGGCGGTCGTTCAGAACAGAGATGAGCAGGTCGCCGCGCACGCTCAGGCGCCCGGCGCCCACCTGGGTCACGAGCGCCTGCTCCTGGTCGAACTCGTCCTGCAACTCGCCAAATAGCTCTTCGACCAGATCCTCGCGCGTGATCAGCCCACTGGTGCCGCCATATTCGTCAAAGACGATGGCCACATAGCTCTGCGCCTCGTCCAGGCGCTGCCACACGTCGGTGGTGGTCAAAGTCTCCGGGACAAAGGGCACCGGGCGCACAATGGCGTCGATGCCGGCATCGGGATCGGTGCGGTACAGGGCAAAGAGGTCGCGCAGGTGCACAATCCCGACGATCTGGTCAATGTCGCCTTCATAGATTGGAATGCGCGTGTAGGCCGAGTCAGCAGCGAGGGCGATCACGTCGTGCACTGGCCTGCTGGCTTCGGCGGCGACGATGCGGGTGCGCGGCACGGCCACGTCGACGGCGCGCAGATCTCCAGAGCGGAACACGTTTTGCAGGAACCGGTGCTCGTCGGCGGGGATCAAGCCACCACGCTGGCTTTCCTCAGCCAGGATCAGGATCTCTTCAGGCGAGTGGAGGTGGGTGTGCCCCCCACCCTCCGGGGTACCGAGCAGCTTCAGGAGGAGGCGGCCACTGCCGTTCAGGAGCATGATCAAGGGCTTTAGGAAATAATCCGCCGACCATTTCATCGGCAGGGCCGTGGTCAGCGCCGTTCTTTCCGGGTACTGGAGCGCGATTGACTTGGGCACCAGCTCGCCCATCACTACCTGGAGCGTCGTGAGTACGATGAGGACGGTGGTGGAGGCAATGCCGGCGGCGGCGACATGGGTGCCGGCTTCCGCAGAGCCGCCGAGGGGCAGCCTGGCGATCCAGGGCGCAATGAGGGGGGCGATCTGCTGCTCGCCATAGATGCCGAGGACGATGCTCGACAGGGTGATGCCCACCTGGCTGGCGGCGATATAGCTGTCGAGCTTGTGCCGGTCCTGGAGCACGGGCAGCAGGGTGCGCGCCAGGCGGCTGCCCTCTTCTGCAGCCTGGATGATGCGCGTCTTGCGCGCGCTGACTGCCGAGAACTCGCCGGCGACGTAGAGGCCGTTGATAAAGATCAGGAGCGAGACGACAAAGAGGATGGTCAGGAAGGTCAGCACAGGCAGGATTGCCTCCTGCATTCGCTGCGATTGCCAGCTATTCGTACCACTTTCGTACCCATGATGGGCTCATTATAACACAAGGATCATAAATGTGCCAGACATCTGGGCCACAAGCGTCACGACAGGGAGCACAGGACAGAAAATTGGCAGCACTTATCGATCATCGGGCAGTTTGCTCAAGCGCAGCCGGCAGGGCGGCAATGTCGTCGAGGAGGTAGCCCAGGGGGTGGTCGTCGACGATACGACGGCACCAGGTGGGTGTATAGGGTGTGGTCAAGAGGAGGAAGGGGATGCCCATCAGGAGGGGGAGGGCACCGGGCAGTGAGAAGGTGTCGGCGACGACGGCAAGTTGGATGTCACCCCGAAGCGCGTCAATGAGTGCGCGGTAGTAGACGGGCCGGCGCAGGTCGACGGCGTGCTGCTCGTCGACGGGCCACACCTGGATCGAGCCAAGTTCTGGGTGCTCGAAGGTATGATCCCACGCCGGGTCCATGTCGTATTGGCGGGTGTCACCCAGGATGGCGACGTCGCCAACAAAGCCGAGGCCTGCCAGCAGGCGCGCCACCTTATTGCCCAGGGAGTTGGTCAGCACCACGGGCTCGCAGTCGGGGTCGGCGACGAGGGCATCGAGCGCCTCGCGTGCGCCGGGGCGAAAGGCCGGTGGCAGCTCGGCGGTGTGGCGGTGAAAGAGATAATTGGTGCAGTCGACGACGGGGTCGTACTCGGACCGGGGAAAGAAATCGGTGACGGCGCGGGCATAGGCCGGGTTGCTGGCAAGCATGACCTGCAGCGTCGTCGTGTTGAGGATGAATGCCCCCTCGTCGCAGTAGGAGGCGATCAGGCCGTTCACCTCCCACCAGTAGCGGTGCGGCTTGGCGAGCAGGCGAGCCCGAGTAGTATCGTAATCGGCCGCGAGCTGCGCCCGCGGCGCTCCGATGATCTCCTTGGCCAGCGTATCCAGCGACCGCTCTGCCAACGGCCGGGCCTGCGCCTCTTCGGCGGTCAGGGTCCCGTCAAAGTCGATGATGACTCGAATCACGTCAGGGCTTCGCGTGCCTTGGCGCTGAGATAGTCCATGCTCCACACCATGATGACGATGGCCCATACGGCCATGCCGGCTTCCGCATATTGATTGAGCTGGACGTTGATGCGAAAGTACTGGCCGATGCCACCACCGCCGACATAGCCGATGACGGTCGACATGCGGATGTTGATGTCCCACTGGTAGAGGATAAAGGCCAGGAACTTGGGCACGAGCTGGGGCGCAATAGCATACACCAGGGTTTGGAGTCGATTGGCGCCGGTAGCCGTGATCGCCTCCACTGGCCCGGTGTCGATCTCTTCGATGCTCTCTGAAAAGAGCTTGCCCAGGTTGGGGATATTGTTGATGGCGAGGGCCAGCACGCCGGCAAAGGGGCCGACGCCCACCCACGCTGCGGCGATCAGCGCCAGGATCATCGGCTCGATGGAACGCCATAGATTAAAGATGCCACGGGTGACGTAATAAACGCCCCGCCCGATGGGGTTGCTGCCCATGATGTTGCGTGCTGCAAAAAAGCTGAGTGGGATGGCAAAGACGGAGCCGAGCGTCGTGGCGAGCAGTGCCATCAGCAGGGTGACGATGGACAGGTCGACTACGCTTTTGAACGCGTCGCTGATCTGGGGCGGCCCGATTACTTCCTGCCACACGACCGAGACGCTGGCAACCTCGCCACCTTCTTCAACCTCCATAAGCGGGCTGATCCGCGTCTCGAGTGCAAAGTTTCCACCCCCATCTGTCACACAGCAGTCGGGGTCGATGCGCAGGTACCCGCCGTCGGGAAGCGCCCAGCGTACCGAGATGCGCTGGTTCGCAGGCAAATCGTGTCCCTGGATGACAAGTGGCTCGCCGACTGCACCACACGGCACCGACAGATCGAGCTCGGCGACGTCCGTCTGCCCGGCTGCCGGTTCTCCGGCTGTGCACGGCACCGGCAGCGGTTCGCTGACCGCGTGCTCCTCAGTCGGGCGCTCGAACATGGCGGGCACGGCAAAATCGCGCAGCATACCCAACCCATCGGGCGCGCCGCGAATGAACTCGGTAAAGCTGACGTTCGACACGTCCCACGACCAGATGAACAGGGCGGCAAACCCGAGGATGGCGATGCCGCGCACGGCGAGCGCGACCGCCGGGCGCATGGGCGTTGTCGTACCGCGGATGACCCGCTCGCGCAGCCAGCCCGACACATAGTCGAGGATGGCGACGACCAAGACGATAGCAATGATCGACGTCGCCATGGCGCGCAGATTGCCGAGGCGGATCCACTGGATGACGAGGAAGCCGAGGCCGACGTTGCTGATGAGGCCGATCACTGTGGACATGCGCACGTTGATGTCCCAGCGGTAGAGGGTGAAGGAGAGGAAGGTGGGCACGATCTGGGGCAATACGGCATAGACGATGACCTGTGGGAACGTCGCGCCCGTCGAGCGCACGGCCTCGATCGGCCCGGGATCAATGCTCTCGATCGCCTCCGAATAGAGCTTGCCCAGGGCGGCGACGGTGTGTAGCAAGAGCGCGAGCATGCCGCCAAAGGGGCCAAGGCCTACCCACACGGCAAAAACGATGGCCCACATCAGCGTCTCAATAGAGCGCACAACGTTCAGGGTGGTGCGGACCACGTAATAAATGGCGCGCGTGACCGGGTTGGCCCACATCAGGTTGCGGGCCGCGAGAAAACTGACAGGCACGGCAAAAATGACGCCCAACACCGTCGCCATGAAGGCGAGGGCGATGGTCTCGCCAATCTTTTCGAGCACCAGGCTCAGTGTTTCTGTAGGCTGCAGCGAGCCATAGGGCCGGTGCTGCTCGATCCGGATCACGTGCGTCTGGGTCTTGCCCTCCGCAGGTAATTGCGTGAGCGGCACCGCCAGCGGTACCTGGAAAGAAATCTCGAACTGCCCTTGATCGTCCGTCTCAAAGACGAGCGGCTTTCTCTCTTGCAGGACGCGCGACAAGTCGCCAATCGGATTGGTCCAGAGCGCGTGAGTCTCGGTGTTGGGGAAAAAGCCGCTGCCGCGGACGACAATTGTGTCGCCGATGGCGGCACACGGTACGGCGGTTTCTACGCGCGGGTCGACGGTCGGCTGCTTGTCGGGCGGGGGGAGCGGGTCGACGCATGGCACCTGGAAGGGGATGGAGCCAACCAAGTCTTCGGTGGGATACTCGAGCAACTCGGGCTCGGTGAGCGCCTGGAGGTAGGGAGTGACCGCGGGCCACCCGGTCAAGATGCGCTCCGCCCGGACCTCGGTGGCCTGCACGCCGGCGCCATACAGGATGAGGGCGGCGAGCAGGAGCAACGCTCCCATGCCGCCGATGCGTCCGCGTGCCAGCCGGTACGCATCCCACGCGGCCCAGAGCCACATGGCAACGAGCGGGGCGATGAGCGCGACCGTACCCTGCCAGAAGATGAGCAGGCCGGCTACGACGATGGTGACCAGAATGCCAAGGCCGCGCCCTCGTTCGCCGAGTGCGAACTGACCACTGCCCGGGATGACCAGAGAAAGGATGGCCGGGATGGCCGGTGCCGTATCGGGGGAAAGGAGTCGCCTGGATGGTGCGCTGCTGTTCTCGTTCATATGGCGCCCTGGCTACTCGGCGGCGCGGCTGCTGCCGCCGACGGTCACCATCTCGGCCTCTTCGCCATACACCTCCTTGAAGCGCCGCGCTGTCAGCTCGGAGGGCAGGCCGTCGAATACCAGTTCGCCTGCCTTGAGGCCGACCACACGCGTGGCGTAGCGATGCACGAGGTCGAGAAAGTGGAGGCTGCACAGCACGGTGATCCCATCCTCGCGGTTCAGGAGCTCGAGGTACTGGAGGATCGAATGAGCGAGCACCGGATCGAGGCTGGCGACCGGCTCATCGGCGAGCATGAGCCGGGGCTCTTGCATCAACGCGCGCGCAATGCCCACCCGCTGCTGTTGCCCGCCCGAGAGCTGATCGGCGCGATTGTTGGTCTTTTCGGCAATGCCGACGCGCTCCAGTGCATGCCGCGCTCGCTGCCGGTCCTGGCTTGAGAATTGGTGCAAGAGACTCATCACCGGGTGGGCATAGCCCAGCCGGCCCGACAATACATTGATCATCACGCTGCTGCGCCGGACCAGGTTGAATTGCTGAAAGATAAACCCGATCTGGCGCCGGATGTGCCGCAGTTCCTTGCTGTCGGCCGCGGTGACATCCACTCCATCCCAGATCACACGTCCCTCTGTGGGCTCGATCAACCGGTTGATGCAGCGCAGCAGGGTTGATTTGCCCGAGCCGGAGAGGCCGATGATGGTCAGGAACTCGCCCTCTTGTACTTCAAAACTCACATTGCGCAGCGCGACTGTGCCGTCGGGGAATACTTTGGTGAGGTTCTCTATTCTCAGCAACCGGAGACTCCTTGGTAAATGGTAGGCTGGTAGATTGGTAGATTGGGGATCCCCAATCTACCAATCTACCCATCTACCAGTCGACACGAAAGAGGGAGAGAAGCGAGCGCCCCTCTCCCCCCGACACTGCACGCCCCTACTTTACCAGCTCTTCGATGTCGATGCCGGCCTTGCTCAGGTCAGCGCGGAACTGATCGTAGAAGCTGTCATCGGCCGCCTGCAGGCCCGAGATCGAATAGAGGCTCTCAAGAGCTGCTACTCCCTCGTCCGTCCCCGCGATCTCGAGCAGGGCATTCACGATCTGCGTGCGCATCTCCTCGGGAAAATCGGCGATGAACGCCACGCTGTCGTTCGGAATCTCGGTCGTGGTCGCCAGCACCACGATCTGCTCGTTCACATCAGGATAATCCTCGGCCACAGAGCTGCGCGCGTCGGCGTAGGTGGCTCCTGCGTCGCACTCTCCATTGTAGACCTGGACGATGACATTGTTGTGCGAGCCGGCTTCGACCGTGCGTGCAAAATCGGCGTCGGGATCGATCCCCTCAGCCGCGAGCATGATGCGCGGGATGATATAGCCGGAGGTCGAGTTCGGGTCCACCCAGCACATGACCTTGCCCTTCAGATCCTGGAGCGAGGTGATGCCGCTGTCGGCACGCACGTTGATCTGGCCGGCATAGTAGGTCGTGCCATAGCGCTCGGTCACCAGGCCGACGGCGACGTTGTATTTTTCCGCCGCCAGCACATAGTTGAAGGTGTTCAGCCAGCCGATGTGTGCCTGGCCTGCGCCCATTGCCTCGCGCACCGCCGCAAAGTCGGTGCCGACGTTCGCCTTGATGGTCAGGCCTGTCCGCTCGCTGACCATCTGGGCGAGCGTGTCGCCGCTGGCAATAATCTCTTGCGTGTCGCCCGAGGGAACAAAAGACATGATAATCGGGTTATCTGCAGTGCCCAACTCGGGCTCGCCGCACCCCGCCAGCACGAGGGCCATCGCACTCAACAGGAGCAGAGCCACCAGCCATAGATTACGCTTCATCTTTTCTCTCCTTTCCAACTCTTCAATGGATTTCGTACTGCTTTTAAAGGTCGGTGGACGTGTCGGAAATAGACCTCACCTCCTTTGTCGACAAAGAGTCGTGCTCGCAGCAACCTCGCTGCCTGGCTATCATACAACAAGATGGCCCAGATGGCAAGTTGCTGCGGCGGCACCGTTGGAGATGGGGGTGCTTCGCTGCGCTCGCCACGAAAGGGGGAGTGGTTCTTGCGATGCGAGTGGGCACAGTTTGGCGTTTGACTGTTTTTGGTGTATAATGGGAAAATCAGGCGACGGGCTGTACATGTTCGCGCTGCTCGTCAAGCAAATGAATGTAGACACGGAGAGATGCATGGCTGGAACCGGCAAGGACAAGGCCCTTGAGACCACGTTGCGGACAATCCAGAAGCGCTACGGTGAGGGCGCGATTATGCGCTTGGGGCAGGCGAGCCACCTCCAGGTAGAAGCGATTCCTACTGGTTCCCTATCCCTCGACCTCGCTCTCGGCGTTGGCGGTGTCCCTCGAGGCCGTGTCACAGAAATCTACGGGCCGGAAGGCTCGGGCAAGACGACGATCTGCCAGCACATCGTGGCCGAGGCGCAGCGGATGGGAGGTGTGGCCGCCTTTATCGACATGGAGCACGCCCTCGATCCCCTCTATGCCGGCAAGTGTGGCGTGAACGTCGACGAGCTGTACATCTCGCAGCCCGATACAGGAGAGCAGGCGCTCGAGATCGCCGAGGCGCTGGTGCGAAGTGGTGCCCTCGATGTGATTGTGGTCGACTCGGTGGCGGCGCTTGTCCCACGCGCTGAAATCGAGGGTGAGATGGGCGACAGCCATCCCGGGTTGCAGGCACGGCTGATGAGCCAGGCGCTGCGCAAGCTGAGCGGGGCGATCAAGACCAGCAACACGGCCATGGTGTTCACTAACCAGCTCCGGCAAAAGATCGGGATCATGTTCGGCAGCCCCGAGACGACATCAGGCGGCATGGCTCTCAAGTTCTACGCGTCGGTGCGGCTCGACGTGCGGCGCATCCAGGCGATCAAGGCGGGCGGCGATGTGGTTGGCAACAGAACACGAGTAAAGGTAAAAAAGAACAAGGTGGCGCCGCCCTTCCGCGAGTGCGAATTTGACATCATGTACGACCAGGGGATCAGCAAGGAAGGGGACATTCTGGACCTGGGCACAGAGATGGACATCATCAGCAAGCGTGGGTCGTATTATTACTACAATGACCAGACACTTGCGCAAGGACGCGAAAACGCCAAGCAGATGCTGCGTGAGAATGCAGCATTGTGCCAGGAGATTGAAGAGGCCATCCGGCGCCAGGCGGGCCTGACAGGGTGGAGTCGCACGCCGGTGGCAGACGACGGAGACGAAGGAGAAGGATTCGAAGAGGAGGGTTAGCCGGCCGCTGTTGGTGGGAGCACCGAGGTCCTGATCCTCCAAAATGTGGATGCTGTGGCGCCAGATTGTCGACAGGGTGCGACGGCCGTAGATCGAGCCGGCCCGCTCTCGAAGGTTAGTCTTGAAACGGGCCTTGACCATACGCGGAGACAGTCCTACAGGCACTTTTAGATACAGCCCTGGTTGAGTTCACTACTTGCCAGAGGGTAGAATAGAACAACTGCTGTAGACAATCGAAGCCTCGATGTGATGCTCTGCCGCAAGGACCGGCCCTGGTGCCGGTACCGACTACCTCCGGTCAACTCGGCACGACGGCTGTCCAGGAACAGCGAACATCTGTTGCACCCGCGCGATCATGGCCACTGGCTGCCGCCGACAGCGGCATTTCGAGATGGGGTGCATGGCGGGCACGATTACAGCCCTGCAAGTTCAAAAGAAGAATCCGAACCGGGTGAACGTCTATCTCGACGGGCGCTTTGCCTTTGGGTTGCCTGACATTGTGGCGGCCAGGCTGAGGCATGGGCAGCTCCTGTCGGAGGCCGAGATCGCCGCTCTGCAAGGGGAGGACGCAGTTGAGCGCGCGTATAACCGCTGCCTCGATTACCTGGCGTACCGACCACGCAGCGTGTTGGAGGTGCGCACTTATCTGAAAAAGCGCGAGGTGGCAGAGGCGCACGCCGAGGCAGTGATCGCGCGGCTGACGCGGGCAGGATTACTCGACGACGAGGCGTTTGCCCGGTTCTGGGTAGAAAATCGAGAACGCTTTCGCCCTCGCGGGCCACGGGCGCTCCGTTACGAGCTGCGGGAGAAGGGAATCGACGATCGGACGATTGACCAGGTACTGGAACCGATAGACGCATCGGACGGTGCCTATCGCAGTGGTCGAAAAAAAGCAGAGCAACTGCGCAACGTGGATCACGATATCTTCTATCGCAAGCTTGGTGCGTACCTGGCCAGGCGGGGATTTGACTATGAAACGGCACGGGAGGTAACCGATGCCTTATGGAACGAGTTTCATGCGGCCGGGTAGGGCCGCATGGACAGTCAATAGGGCTGAACCCGTGCCAGGGATTTTGCAGATCTAGACTATTCCAACGAAAGGATTCCGAACCGATGGAGATCATCCTACTAGTCGTCGGCATCGTCATCGGCCTGGCTGCGGGTGCCGCGGGTGGCTATTGGTACTTTACCCGGCGTAGCGAGATGATGGAGGACAGTGCACATCGCCGGGCCGAGCGGATTGTGATCGACGCCGAGACCGAGGCAAAGCAGCAGTTGGTGGAGGCGCGGGATGAAGCGCTGAAACTGAGAAACGAAGCGGAGCAAGAGATCAAGCAGCGTGAGCGCGAGCTGCGCCAGGAGGAAGACCGGCTGCAGCGCCGCCGGACACAGCTCGATGATCGGTACGAGCAACTGGAGAAACGGCAGCAGTCTTTGAACCAGCGGCAGAGTAACCTCGACCGCCGGCAGAGCGAGCTGCAAAAGATGGAGAAGGAACGGGCAGACGAGCTGCAGCGCGTGGCCAACATGACTGTCGAAGAAGCACGCGAGGTACTCCTGGAAAAGGTGGAGAAGGAGGCGCGGCAGGATATGGCGCGCGTGATCCGCCAGGTGGAAAGCGAGGCGCGCGAGGAAGGGGAGCGCCGCGCGCGAGAGATTGTGACGTTGGCCATCCAGCGCATTGCGTCTGACCAGGTGTCTGAGGTGGCTGTGTCCACGGTGCCGCTGCCGAGTGACGATATGAAGGGCCGGATCATCGGGCGGCAGGGACGAAACATCCGTGCCCTGGAGAATGCGACAGGCGTCGACCTGGTGGTCGATGATACGCCCGAGGCGGTCATCCTCTCCTGCTTTGACCCGGTGCGGCGTGAGGTGGCACGCGTGGCGCTTAGTAAACTGATCCTTGACGGGCGGATCCACCCGGCACGGATCGAAAAGGTGGTAGCCAAGTCAAAGGATGAGGTCAACCAGATCATCCGCGAGGCAGGTGAGCAGGCTGCGATTGACGCCGGCGTACCGGGCCTGCATCCCGAGATCATCAAGCTGCTCGGCCGGCTCAAGTTTCGCACAAGCTATGGCCAGAATCAGCTCTCTCACGTTGTCGAGACGTCACATATCGCCGCGATCCTGGCGTCCGAGTTGGGGGCGAACGTGCAGGTGGCCAGGGCGGGCGCACTCCTCCACGACCTGGGCAAGGCGGTGGATCACGAGGTAGAGGGGCCGCACGCGCTCATTGGCGCCGACCTGGCGCGCCGTTATGGCGTGTCGCCACAGATTGTCAATGCCATTGCCGCTCACCACAGCGAGTCCGAGGCTGAATCGCTGGAGGCGATCATTGTGGAGGCGGCCGATGCCATCTCGGGTGCGCGACCCGGTGCCCGGCGTGAGTCGATCGAGACCTATGTGAAACGTATCAAGGCACTTGAAGAGGTGGCGAATTCGTTCGCCGGCGTCGAAGAGTCGTATGCGATTCAGGCAGGGCGTGAGATCCGGATCCTCGTCAAGCCGGAGCAGGTGGACGATCTGGCAGCGATCCAGCTCTCGAAAGACGTGGCCAAGACGGTAGAGGAGAACCTGCAGTACCCGGGCCAGATCAAGGTGACCGTGATTCGCGAGACGCGCGCGGTCGATTATGCCAAGTGATAAAGCCGTGTTAGGGCAAGTCTTGCATTCGGGACAAATGGGCTGCCAAGGATCTTGCCAATTTTGCGAGGATCGTGTACAATAGGCCCAAGTAGCCGGGGTCTGACCTCGGGAGTCAGGATGTTTAAACTGCCACCCGGCCCTGGGATGTGCAAAACGCATCCCAGGGCTGCAAAGTAGCCCCCTCTGGGAGGGAACAAGGAGGCATTTAGATGGCGGACATTATCCGAGTGGCAGCAAATTCGAGATCTACAGCGGTAGCAGGTGCCATTGCTGGTGTGGTACGCGAACAGGGACGTGCCGAGATCCAGGCCATCGGTGCCGGAGCAGTCAACCAGGCGCTTAAAGCAGCCGCCATCGCCCGCGGATTCCTCGCCCTTGATGGGATCGATGTCGTGTGTGTACCCGCTTTTGCCGATGTGGAGATCGGTGGACAGGAGAGAACGGCGATCCGGATCTCGATCGAGCCTCGATGATCTCGTCTGCGCTCGTCTAGCGCCTTCTTCGCCGTCTGGGATGTTGCTCGGGGGGGGGGCTGGTCGTGGTCAGTTCCTCGTGCGTGATCTCGACGACTACCTGGGTCTCTAGCTCGACCTGGACTGTCTCTTTGACAATGTTGACCTCCACAACCTTCCCCGGGCCCTGGGGGGTGTCAATCATTTTACCGACCTTGGGCAGCTTTTCCTTCGCCTGCGCATATTGATCGCTCTCGTACCCCAGGCAGCACAAGAGCCGGCCGCACAGACCTGAAATGTCCATAGGGCTGAGCGGCAGATCCTGCAGCTTGGCCATTTTGATCGATACGGGGCTGAAATCGGTTAGCCACGTCGAGCAGCACAGCGCCAGGCCACAGCGGCCGATCCCCCCCATCAGCTTGGCTTCATCGCGCACACCTACCTGGCGCAGCTCGATCCGTGCACGAAACGATCTGGCCAGATCTTGGACCAGTTTTCGAAAGTCGACCCGTGTTTCAGAGGCAAAGAAAAAGACGAGGCGAGTGCCATCGTAATTGTATTCGGCTCGGATCAGTTTCATAGGCAGGTCGTGTTCCTGGACCTTTTCCTGGCAGCGGAGTAGGGCGTCCTCCTCTTTGTATTTGTAGTAGGCCATTTGTGTCAGGTCGAGAGGCGATGCTTTGCGCAAGATCGGCTTCAGGCGGCGGGTGACCTCGTCTTCGGGCACTTCGCGCGGGGGGATCACGACCACACCCACTTCCTCGCCACGCGAGGTTTCGACGACAACGTGCTCTTTGACGTGCACGTTGTGATGATCTTTCGGATCAAAATAATAAACCTTACCTGCAGGGTTAAAGCGCACCCCGACGATTAGCGGCATTTTTTGTCTTTCATCCTCTCTGACTATGCGCGGCGATCGTGGCCAGGCAGCTTGAGCAGCAGGCCCTCGACAGCCAGCCGTGCGTTTACGTTTGCATCGAGCTGATCCACCGCATTGGACAGTGCCACGAGCACGCGATACACCCGGTCCAGATCATACTGTCGGGCCAGTGAAGCCAGCTCGTCGCTGCGGTCGACGTTTACTATGTGCTGTGCCGTCTCGCTGCCGGTCCCACCGGCACACACCAGCAGCAGGTCGCGCCACCAACTGGCCCATAGCTCGAGCGTGTGACGGCATGCTTCGCCATCACGACTTTGCCGATCGGCAAAGGCCAGGCGCTCCACCCGCCCGGCGTTCAACAATCTGGTCATCTCGTCCAGTGCTGCCCGGCGTTGCTCCAGTGCCGATGCATCTTGCCCCACGTCAAGTGCCCAGCCCACTCGCCCACCCGACAGACGGGCCAGCAGCCGTGCTGCATCTGTAGATATGCCCGAGGCGCGCAGTGTTTGCTCGATCGCGGGTAGCGAAACACGCCGCAGATCGAGGCGCTGGCAGCGTGATACGACGGTGGGAGGCAATGCGTCGGCAGACACAGCCGTGAGGATGAGCACCACGTGGCGCGGCGGCTCTTCGAGCGTCTTGAGCAGGCTGTTGGCCGCCTCCACAGTCGCCAGGTCCATGTGCCTCAGGATAAAGACGCGGTAGTGCCCGGCATAGGGTGCCAACACGGCTTCGTGCTGTAGCTCGCGGATCTGATCGATTTTCAAGCTGCCAGCAATCCCTGCCCCCTGCACGACACGCACGTCCGGATGTGTCGCATTGGCAATGCGCACGCATGCCTGGCACGCCCCACAGGGCGGCTGCAGGCCATCGCAGTTGATAGCCTGGGCAAGGCGTATTGCCAGCCGGGTCTTGCCGATCCGCGGCGGCCCGGCAAAGAGGTATGCATGGGCCACCTGGCCGGCGGCCAGTCGCCGGCTCAGCAACGTTACGGCCCAGTCGTGGCCGACCATTTCCCAGCCCATTGTCCTCCCTCTGCCGGAAGCGAGGCGCGCCCCCTTGGTACATCTCATCGCCCTGCCCAACGACCCGGCGGCGGTATTGTACTCGAAAAGTGGGCGAAGATCAAATGGGCGAACCTATTTGCTCCATTTCTCCTGCGATGCTATAATCGCCCACATGGCTCGAAAATATCGGCTTGGCGCGATCGTCATGCTCAGCATGGGGTGCGCACTGGCAGCAGGCGTGGCGTTGGTCGTGGCCAGTCGCAGTGTGCCCGGCGTGGCGCGTTTGATGCATGGTGACCCGGCCGGCAGGGCGGCGACGAGTGAAGCGACGAGTGAATCGTTGTTCACGCTCGAGTTGGAGATTGCCACCCTCACGCATACCCCCACGCCTCCCCCAACAGCCCGGCCAACGGAGCTATCGCCAAGTAGATCGACACCTGTTCCAACACAGGCCGCAGCGACACAAACGGTAGCAACTAGAGGGCCGACAGCACCCCCTACCACAACCCCGACTGCCACTTTGACGCCCATGCCCACCAACACCCTGGCACCCACAGCGACACCGCGTCCGCAGTGGCTTGCGTTCGAGACCAAGCGTGGCGAGTTGGGGGATTACGAAATCTATGCCATCACCCCCACAGGGACGCGGCTCACCAACCTGACCGCCTCGTGGGCCGACGACGTTGCTCCTGTGTGGTCGCCCGATGGACGCCGGATCGCCTTTGTCTCCTTTCGCGACACGCTCACAGGCAAGTGGGGATTGTCAAAAGGCTCGATCTATATCATGGCCTTCGATCCGGTAGCCGGCAAGGCGGGCGAGGTGGTACGGGTGACTGACGGCGAAGGGGGGGATGGTTGGCCGACGTGGTCACCGGATGGAAAGCGTCTCGCCTTCCACAGCGACCGCGGGGGCAACTTGGATATCTGGGTTGTAAATGTCGATGGGTCTGGCCTCACGCGCCTGACCGAGAGCCCGGCCGACGACCGGTATCCTGCCTGGTCACCCGATGGGAAAAAGATCGCGTACACGTCGAACCGAAGCGGTAACGAGGACGTGTGGGTGATGAACGTGCACCAGGCGCCAGCCGGGGCAGAGCCAACTGGTGGCGCAGCAGATGACGATGCGGTTAACCTGACCAAGTCGCCAGAACGCGACAGATACCCGATGTGGTCGCCCGATGGATCACGGCTGACTTTTAACACCAACCGCGATGGCGACTATGAAGTGTACGTCATGAATGCGGATGGCAGCCAGCCGCAGAACATCTCGCGCTCGCCCAAGACCACGGAGGGACTGGCCGACTGGTCGCCCGATGGATATTCCTTGGTCATCTATAGCGACCGGCCCGGCAACAAGGACGTGTTTGTCGTGAGCCTGAAGACGGGCAAGTGGGTCAATGTGACCCGAGATCCTGCCAGCGACGAGTTCTGTACCTGGTCGCGCTGACCGCAGCTAGAAAAAGTTAATCAGATCGTCTACCACGTTCTCATCGCCGCGCGCAGTGTCACCGGTAATCTGCGCGTAGGTGTTCTGAAAGTCAACAAGGCAGCGGTGGTACGCCTCAGCATGGCTCAGATAGAGTCTGTAGATCAGGCTAAAGAAGATGGCGACGAGGCTCGTTGGCGAAGGCAAGTAGCCATGCTCTGTCGCACCAGCCACGAACAGGATGTCTGCGTATTGTCCGAGAGGGCAACTGGCCTGGCCGATCAACCCGATGGTGATCGCGCCCTTTTCCCGTGCAAAACGCAGGGCCTGCGTAGCTCCAAAGGCATAGGCCGTAAAGCCGATGGCAATGACGACGTCTTGGGGGCCGACCGCTTTCAGCTCCATCGCCATGTCGAACGGCCCCTCGTTAAGCACAAACACATCTGGCTTGACCATCTTGAGGTATCTTTCGGCCATGATTGCCAGCCCGTGCCCGACCCCTTCTGAGGTCAGGTAGATGCAGCGTGCCGAAGACAAGGCATCTATGGCCCGGTCTGCCTCCTCGCGGCGGAGGTTCTCGATCGTCTTTTCCAGGCTCGCCCAGTCGTGCCACATGGTTTGCTTGATCGGGCCTTCGTCATGATCTAGACGCTCTTGCACCGGTCGTCGCGTCTTTTCCATCTCGGCGAGAACGGCTTCTTGCACCTCACGAATGAGCTCGATGAATCCCTCGTAACCGATCTCCTGTGCGAAACGTGTGACGGTAGCCACATCCACACCCACGTGCTTGGCGAGGCGTGATGCACTCATAAACGCTGCTTTCTGGTGTGAAGTGAGCATAAAGTCGGCGATGCGCTTAAAGCTTGGGGACAATGTGGGATAATGCCGAGAAATGCGCTCACGGAACATTGGCTGACTCCTCTCGAATGCTTGGATTGGAACGGTCAGTCTACATAGGATACCACGGAATCGACAGCGGCGCAAACTCCTTTGAGGGTGGCACCAGATCAAGAGGAGTGGGCAGGCGCTGGATCAGAAGTACATGTACTTGTTCCATGCGTCGGGCGCTCCGGATCCTTCGAGCAGAGTGAGCGCCAGGTAACGGGGACGGCGTGGCTGCCGCTGTATCGGCATGCGCGCCTCCTCAGGAGTACGGTCGCCCTTACGGCGGTTACAAGGTCCACAGGCGGTGACAATGTTTTCCCAGCGTGTCTCGCCGCCGCGGGATCGTGGCGTGACGTGATCAATCGTGAGCTTGCCTTTGGGCAGGCGCTCGCCACAATACTGGCACGTGTAGTGGTCACGTGCCAGCACAGTGCGCCGCGAGAGGGGGAGCGAGAAATGGCGTGGGATGCGCACATAGTAGACGAGGCGGATGACGAGGGGAATGGGCAGGGCGATCTGCTCAGAGTGGAGCCACGCTTCGGCAGCCTCTACGATTTCTGCTTTCTCTTTGAGAAGAAGAAGCACTGCCCGCCGCAGCGAAACGACGTTGAGTGGTTCATAGGTTGCATTTAGAACCAGCACCTGGGTCATGGGAGGACCCTCTCTCGCCAGCCCACCATCCACCTTCCCTCGGATGGGCCCTGCAGGATTCGAACCTGCGACCAGCCGGTTATGAGCCGGACGCTCTGCCACTGAGCTAAGGGCCCGAATAGCTCGGGGGTGAGGATTCGAACCTCAATAGAGGGATCCAAAGTCCCTTGTCCTGCCGTTAGACGACCCCCGAACGTTGCGATTGCCCGCCATTTTAGCACAACTATTGTGAATATGCAAACAACCGGGCGCGTCAATCGGCAGGTGGAGATCTCTTTTTGCGCCCGATGGTGTGAATATTGTGCACCAAATATTAAAGTTTCTTAGTTTTACCACAAAAATCTTAAATTGCCTCTTGACAAAATTCAACTTGTGTGTTAAAATGTTCAACATGTGAGTAGATTTTTGATAGTGATTGCAGTGTGAGGAGCAAGACGGGGATGGGGGGATCTGTTTAGAAGGGCAGGTAGGAAAGGAGAGTGGGAGATGTTGTACCCTGATCTGATGCTTACGAAAGCAGCGGCGCTGAGGCGCACCGAACAGCAAAGGCGCCTGACGGACCCATACGCAGAGGCACTGCCGACCCACGTGTATCGCAGCCGCCAGGTTCCCTCCTGGCTGCGCCGCGCGCAGTACGGCATGGCCAGGCAGTTGGTAATGTGGGGTGAGAGACTGCAAGCGTATAGCCACTCCCCCACCGCATTGGCCGGGAGAAGGTCAACCAAAGCAGATTATCTTGAAACCATTCAAGTGAGGAGGTAATACCATGTATCCAGTCATCGGCAAATGTCCCGTGTGTGGCAACACCCTGTCGGCCACCCGCCTCCACTGCCGGAGCTGTGACTCGGCATTGGAGGGCCAGTTTAGCCTGGGGCGCTTCTATCAGCTCACCCCGGAGCAACTTGCTTTCGTCGAGACCTTTATCCGCAGTGAGGGCAAGCTGACGCGCGTGCAGGAGGAGCTGAACATTTCATATCCCACGGCCCGTGCACGCCTGACGGATGTGATTCGCGCCCTTGGCTACGAGGTGCGTGAAGAGCCTGAGGGGGTATCGAGCGAGAAGCGGCGCACGATCCTGGAACGGCTGGCGACGGGCGCGATCTCGTCTGAAAAAGCCGTCGAGCTGCTCCAGGGCTGAGGAGGCGAATGATGTTTGAGAAAAGGATCGAGATCGAAGGTGCGGAGCGCCTGACGCTGCTCGAGATGGCAGGCAACGTCGCGCTGGAAGGCTGGGATGAGAGGGCGCTGCTGGTGCGCATGCGCGACGGACAGGAAGAGGATCTGACCCTGGAAGAGGGGGAAAGTGGACCGGTGCTGTCGGCACGGACAGACGTAGAGATTCGCCTGCCTGGAGATCTTGGCGTCAACGCACGAAATGTGCACGGCAACTTGGCTGTGGACCGGATTGTGGAGATGGACGCCGAGCAGATACGCGGCAACCTGGCACTGGACAGGGCAAGCCGCGTGGTCGTCGCCGAGGTGTATGGCAATCTGAAGGCTGACGCGGTCGAATCGGTGCGCGTGCCGGGCACCGTATACGGCAGCGCCCGGCTCAAGTCAGTAGAGCAGGCCGATGTGCAGAATGTGCGCGGCGAGTTGGTGGTCAAGGGCGCCGGGCACCTGCGGGCCACGCGTGTCGGCGGGAATCTGATCGCCAAGCAAATCAGCGCAGGGATCGACGTCGATGAGGTGGGCGGTAACGCGACACTCAAAGATATCGATGCGCCTGTGTCGATCGACCGCGTGGCAGGCAACCTGGTAGCGAAAAACATGGCAGGTGGGTTGCAGGGGCCACGCATCGGCGGCAACGTGGTGATCGGTGGCCCTCTCGCGGCAGCCAAGTCGTATCACGTGCGGGCCGATGGCAACGCGGTCATCCGTCTGCCTGAAGGCTCGGGAGCAGACGTGACCCTGCAGGCCCGAGGCCGTGTGGTTGCCCCCAGTGACCTGAAAGAGGACGAGGAGACGCGGGGGCGCTGGACTGGCCAGGTTGGCGGCGGCGGGGCCGAGCTCTTTGTCGAAGCACGTGGCAACATCATCCTGGGCGGTGACAACGGGGGTGGATGGACTATTAGCGTCGAGATGAGCGAGGACATTGCGCGCCAGATGGAAGAAGCCGCTCGCCAGGTGGAAGAGGCGATGCGCAGTATCGACCTGGAGGCCATCGGCCGCCAGGTGAGCGGCGAGGTCGAAGAGGCCATGTCGCGCCTGCGCGTCAAACTCGAAGCGGTCGACTGGGAGCGCATGGGCCATCGGACGGAGGAGGCGATCAATCGGGCGATGAGTCGTATACAGCAGGACATGGATCGCATGGCCGAGCGTGCCGCACGCTACCAGGAGCGGGCCGCGCGCCAGCAAGCGGCGGCCGCCGAGCGGCAAGCACGGGTTGATGCGCGGGCCCAGGCACGCGCTGCCAGACACGAAGCGCATGGGGCGACGGCCAACGGGCCAGACGCGTGGGCCAACGAGATGGAGGCCGAAGCAGGGCAGCCGGATGGCTGGCAGGAAGGTGCAGGCAGCGGGGGTGCCGACCTGAACGAAGAGCGGCTGAGCATCCTGCGCATGGTCGAGCAGGGGCAGATCTCGCCGAATGAGGCCGAGATGCTGCTCGACGCGTTGGAGTGAGAAGAAGGTAGGAGCGCGGATAGGGGTTTGAGGTGACTCGGGTGAGACAGGTCGACTGGGAGAAGGGGTGGAAGGTTCCGTTTTTCGGGATCTGGCGGCGGGCGTCGCCGGGGTGATGGTGCCGGCGCTGGTGAACATCGAGGAGAACCAGGGTACCCAGGTCGAGGTGCCCGGGACCGAGCTGGCGCGGGTTGGGGCCGATTGACGGCACGTCAGAACGTTAACAACATAAGATTGCCAACGTGTTAAATCTCGGTGCCTGTGCTATAATCAGCGTCACCGGGTTGGCGCCGGGCAGAGTAAAGCAACCGGCCCGGCAGGCAGCCTGCCCGATCACGAGGGTGGTAGTGACGCTAGAGACGCCAGTAGAAGAAACGGAGACGAGCGCGGGCCGCATCCGGCGACTCGACCCGGCGCGTGATCTGGGGTGTGTCGCCGACTTGATCACCGAGGCGTTTGCCGATGACATGGATGCCAGGGGGCGCGCCGCGCTGCGTGAGCTCCGCTGGCTGTCGCGCCTCTCGCCGCTGGTATGGTGGCTGGCACAGGTGGATCCTACTTTTAGCGATGCCGTGAACGGCTTTGTGTGGCAAGTCCCGGCGGGCGCGACAGCACGGCGCGGCGCAGAGTGGTCGATCGTTGGGAATGTCAATGTCAACCGCGCGCCGGGAAGCCATGCGCGCTTGATCATCTGCAACGTCGTGGTCGCCCAAGATCACAGGCGACAGGGCATCGCCCGGCGCCTCACAGAACGGGCCGTGACCGAGGCTGAGGGACTGGGGGGGCAAGAGGTGGTCTTGCAGGTGTTCCGGCACAATCAACCCGCCCTCCACCTCTACACCAGCCTCGGGTTTCAGGAGGCCGGGGGTGAGGTCGATCTACTGGCCGATGTCCCCCGCCCTGTGGCCGTCGTCGACGCGCCCGGCTATACCATCCGCCGTTGGCAGCCGGAAGATGGAGAAGCGGTGTACCACCTTGCCCGCCGCGCCATACCGCACGCGATCCAGTGGGTGCGCCCTATCCGCCGGGACGTATACTGGCCCGACTGGGGACAGCGGGCGGCACGCTGGCTGGGTGACCTGTTCACAGGGCGGCGTTTCTACCGTCTCGTCGCTCTGCACCAGGGGCAGCCGGTCGCACTCGCCGTCGTCACAGTTGCCTTTCGTGCGCCGGAGCACCGGCTGGAGATCCTGGTGGACCCGGCTCACGCCGGGCAGGTTGAGGGCGGGCTAATCAGCAGAGCGCTATACCTGCTGGCAGCCTTGCCCCTCACACCGATCCACGCTACCACCTACACAAGCCACGAGGCGGCGCTCAAGGTGCTGCACGGCTATGGCTTTCGCGAACAGCGCGCGCTGTTGACCCTGGTCAAGAGCCTTCCGCGAGGAGAAGAATGGCACACAGGCCGTCCCCATACCGGGAGCTTTTTCGAAATCGCAGCTTTGTAGCGCTCTGGCTTGGCCAGACCGTATCGTTCGTCGGCGACTATTTCTACTGGCTCGCCGTCCCGATCATGGTCGAAAAGCTCACCGGCTCGGCCCTGCAAGTGGGGCTGTCGGTGATGGCCAGTGCCCTGCCCATGCTCGTGCTCGGGCCGGTCGCCGGGGTCTTTGTCGACCGCTGGGACCGCAAGTGGACAATGATCGGGGCCGATCTGCTGCGTGCCGCACTCGTGCTCTTTTGCCTGAGCGTGGAGCGCCCCGATCAGGTGTGGATCTACTATGTGGTCGCTTTCCTGATGTCGAGTGTCAGCCGCTTCTTCTATCCCTCTCAAAACGCCGCGCTGCCGCTGATCGTTCCAAACCGCGACCACCTGCTGGCCGCCAACGGCCTGATGCAGATCGTGCAGACTGCCGGCTTGCTCATCGGGCCTGCTCTGGCCGGCTTTTCGATCGGGATCTGGGGCGAGCAGATCGCGTTTCTGGTCGATTCGGCTACCTTCCTGGTGTCGGCGGTTGCCATCCTGACGATGACAGTGCCGCGCACCACGGCCGGGCGCACCGCCGCACAGGACATGGGCGGTGCGCTCGGCACAGTGTGGGAAGAGATGCGAGAGGGTGTCGTCTATCTCTTTCACAGCCGGACGATGGTGGGTGTGCTGGTGTGCCTGGGCGTGGTGCAGCTCGGGCTGGGCGCGATCAATGTCATCTGGGTACCTTTTATGCGTCGCGTCTTTGGCCTCGGGCCTGAGGGCCTGGGAGCGGTGGATGCTGCGCAGGGCGTGGGGATGGTGATCGGAGGCATGGCGCTTGGGCTGGTCGTGGGGCGCTTTCAGAGGCGGCCGCTCGCTGGCTGGAGCATCCTCTTTATCGGGGGCATGATCGCGCTCGTGGGGCTGTCGCCCTCGTGGTCGCTTGCCACCCTGGCGCCAGGCCTGGTGGGGGATACGCCACGGGATGCGTTGAGCGCGGGCCAGCGGTTGCTGCACATGCCGCTCATGCTGCTGGTCTACAGTATGCTGCTCGGCATCGCGCTGGTGCCGGCGCAGTCAAGCTTGATGACGATGATGCAGTTGGCCGTGCCCGATCTGAAGCGTGGGCGGGTGGGCAGTGCCCTCAACGCCCTGACCACCGCAGCCGGGATGCTGTCGATGGCCGCGGCCGCCGCCTTGGGTGAGGTGGTGGCGTTGAGGAGTATCTATGTCGCGTCGGGCGTTCTCGTCGGAGCAGGCGGCCTGGTCGGCCTCTATGTGCTGGAAGAATCGGAGGAGCCAGCGGGCGTAGGAGAGAGTGGACAAGCGGACGTACCCGAGATGCCTCATCCAAGGGCGGCAGACGGGAGCGCCGGCGAGTGAGTGGATAGGAGAGCGAGATGGAAGAGGAGAGGAAACAGATCCTGGAGATGCTGGGGCGGGGCCAGATCAGTGTGGAAGACGCCGAGCGGCTTCTGCGTTCGTTGGATCAAACCGTGGAAGAGCCGGGCCTTGAAGGTGGCGCGGAGGTCGACAGGGAGAGACGTTTGCTGTCGGCAGGGGAGCCCCAGGCCGCCGTGCCCCCCGGCGAGGCGCCGGAAAGCTGGCGCCGCTTCTGGATCTGGCCGTTTCTCGCAGGCGGCGCCGTGCTCCTGATCGGAGCGCTGATCCTGGGCTTGGTGTATGTCGCCAGCGCGGCGGCAGGCTGGCGGCTATGCGGCTGGCTGCCCATGATCGTGGGCTTGGTGGTTATGGTGTTGGCGTGGTGGAGCCGAACGGCGACGTGGCTCCACCTGCGCATCAGCGAGCGCGGTTCAAGGGCGATGGCGATCAGCCTGCCGCTGCCTCTCACCCTGTCCGCCTGGGTGCTTCGTTTGATCCGGCCTTATGTGCCTCAGCTGCGCGACACGGGCGTGGATGAGCTGATCCTGGCGCTGCGTGATAGCAAGGTGAGCGACGAGCCGCTTTTTATCGACGTGCAGGACAAAGAAGAAGGGGAACGCGTACAGATCTACCTTGGGTGATTGTTCAATTCGAGTAGAAAAGGAGGATGACGATGGCAACAACAGAAGAAAGAATGCAGATCTTGAACATGGTCGCCAGTGGCAACATCACCGCCGAGGAGGGGGCCAAGCTGCTGGCGGCGCTGGAGCCGGAAGGCAAGAGGAAAGAGCTGCGCCCGGCGCCGGGCGCGCCGAGCCCTGCCCGTTGGTTTCGCGTACGCGTGACCGACCTGGAAACGGGCAGGAACAAGGTAAACGTCAACCTGCCGATGAGCCTGGTGGACGTGGGCACACGCATGGGCGCGCGCTTTGCACCCGAGCTCGAGGGGATGGACTTTGAGGATATCATCGAGCAGATCAAGAGCGGTGCCCAGGGCAAGATCATCGAAGTGGAGGATGCCGAAGGCGGCGAGCGCGTCGAGATCTATGTAGAATAGCGAGACTCGAGAGGAGGCAGGGTGGTCAGGCGCTCTGCCTCCTTTGGTGCGTGGTGCCTGCCGGCGTGTGCGCCACAGGGGCGCACCGGCACGGGGCCACGCGAAGGAGGGGAACACGTGCGTGACCGGATCATGAAGGCGCTGGCCCACAGCCGCGCCGATTTCGCAGATATTCGCCTGGAGCGCGAGTGGCGCACCATGGTCCAATACCGTGGCCGGAACCTGGAGAACCTGGAGGCGTCGGGCGAATCGGGAGGCGTCGTGCGCTGCCTGGTGAACAACGGCTGGGGATTCGTCGTGTTCAACACGCTGGACGAGCTGGAGCAGCGCGTAGGCGAGGCATATGACATCGCCCGCCTCGTCGACAGCCGCACATCCGAGGTAGTCACCTTGGCGCCAGTCGCGCCCAGCGACGATGCAGTACGCGTGCCTCTCGATCGCGATCCCCGCTCGGTGCCACTCGCGGAAAAGCAGGCGCTGGTGCAGCGCTACAACGACATTTTGCTCGGCTACCACACCCAGATCGCTACCACCCATGCGCGCTATACCGATTCCTTCAAAGAGGTGACCATTGCCAACTCGGAGGGCACCTACGTCGTCGAGGAGCGCCCCGACGTGACGATCTATTTGTCGGCCACGGCGCGCGAAGGGCAGGACAATATCCAGGCGGCGTTCGAGTCGGATGGGATGATGGCCGGCTTTGAGGCGGTGCAGGGGCAAGAGGCGCAGGCAGAAGCCACAGCGCAGCGGGCAATCGACCTGCTCGAGGCCAGGCCTGTGACAGGGGGTGTGTATACCGTCGTCCTCAACCCGCGGCTGGCGGGGGTGCTGATCCACGAGGCGTTTGGCCACCTGTGCGAGGCCGACTTTATCTCCAAAAACGCGCGCCTGCGCGAGGTGCTGTGCCCGGGCCGGCGCTTTGCCGTCGACGAGCTGACCGTGATCGACGAAGGCTACCTGCCGGGCCTTCGCGGGAACTACAAGTACGACGACGAGGGGACGCCGCGCCAGCGCGCCTATCTGATCCGCAACGGTATCCTGGAAGGGTTCCTGCACAGTCGCGAGACGGCGGCGCGGATGGGCGCGGCGCCGACGGGCAATGCCCGCGCCGTCTCTTACCGCTTTGAGCCGATCGTGCGCATGCGCAACACCTATATTGACCGTGGAACGGTTCCCTTTGAGGAGATGATCCGTGGCGTCGAGCGGGGCATCTATGCGGTGGACGCCTTTGGCGGCAACACGATGCTGGAGCAGTTCACCTTCAGCGCGGGGTATGCGTACGAAATCGTGGATGGGCAGATCGGCGACATGCTGCGCGATGTGGTGCTGACGGGCAACATCTTTGATATTTTGCAGAACGTGGATGCCGTTGGCGACGACCTGGTAATCGAGGGCAGCGCTGGTGGGTGTGGCAAGGGCGGGCAGTTCCCGCTGCCGACCACCATGGGCGGCCCTCACGTGCGCATCCGCAACGTGGCGATAGGAGGCAGAGCATCGTGAGTGAGCGCACAACAAACAATCAGCGAACGAACCGGCCCGCGCCCGGAGACCAGCCCGGGTTCGAGGTCGGCGTGTCAGATCTGCTGGATCGCCTGGCGCGGCACGCGGAGGCGGAGGTGTACGAGCTGCGCCGTACCGAGGAGCCGGTCAAGTTCAAGGGGGGCAAGCTCGAATCGGCCCGCACGTCACACACGGTTGGTCGCGCGGTGCGTGTGGTGAAGGATGGACGCCTCGGATTTTCGACGACGACTGACGTGACGGATGGGCACACGATCGTGGAAAATGCACTGGCGGCGGCCGAGTTTGGCGACTCGGTGACCCTCGACTTGCCCTCTGAGCAGCCAACGACGCCGATGCAGTCGTTTGACGAGGCGGTCGCCGAGCTCGACCCGCTCGATCTGATCGAGATGGGCGAGGCACTGGTCGAGGCCATCCGCGCCTACGATCCGGAGATCCAGGTGAACCTCACAGTGATCAAGACGATCGAGGACACGGCCGTGCTGAACAGCCGCGGCCTCGACGCACGCGACCGGCGTACCACGCTCGCCATGGGAGCCGGCGCCACGCGCACCCGCAGCGACGAGATCCTGATCATCCCCGAGGATCAGCAGTCACGCCGCCGGGCCGATGTGGATCCGGAGGCGATGGGGCGGCTCCTGGTGCAGCGGATGCGCTGGGCGGCCGAGACGGCGTCGGTCCGGTCGGGGCCGATGAAGGTCCTGTTTCGATCCGTGGGCCTGGCACCGCTGGTGCTGCCGCTGCAGCTCGGGCTGAACGGGCGGCACGTCTACCATGGCACCTCGCCATTGGAGGGCAAGCTGGGCGAGCCGGTGTTCGACGCGCGCTTCACGCTGGTGGATGACGGCCCACGCGATTTCGCGCCGTCGTCGGCCCCGTTTGACGACGAAGGGGTGCCGACGCGCACCAAGCCTCTGATAGAGGAGGGGGTGGTGCGCCAGTTTCTGTACGATTTAAAGACCGCGGCCCAGGCTGGCGCGCGGCCGACGGGGAATGGATTCAAGCGGGTCGACCTGTTCACCGCCGGCTTTCACATTCCTCCCCAGGCGGCCCCTGCCACGTGGGTCATTCCACCCGGCGGGGAGAGCCTGGAAGCGCTGCTGGCGGGCCTGGACGAAGTGCTGATCGTCGACAATGTGCTCGGCCTGGGGCAGGGCAATCTTATGGCGGGCGAGTTCTCGAACACCATCGGACTGGGCTACTTGATGCGGCGCGGCGAGATCGTGGGGCGGGTCAAGAACACCATGATCGCCGGCAACGTGTATGATCTGCTGCGCGATCAGCTCGTGGCGGTGGGCAATCGGCCGGAGTGGGTGTATGGGATGCTGTATGCGCCGGCGCTGCTGTTCGACGGGGTGAGCGTGGTGGCCAAGGGGTAGGAAGGGGATGTTGCTCCCCTCCTCTTGACAATCGCTCCCGTCGAGAGGAGTTTGCTTTTGGGGGGAAACAAGTCTGACAAGCCGGCAGTGCAGTGCAATGGGAAGGGGGCACTAGCGATTTGTCATAGATCTGAAGCTTTGTGGGCAGAGGGGGTGCCCGGCGATGCCGGGTGGGCGAGTGGATCTCTCTCACCTCCAACCCCTCTTCCTGGGGGAGAGGGGGGATAGGCGGGTACGGCGCCGGCCTCGCCGTGGGCGTGGGGGGCCGGGGCGACACGGGTAGGGCCTGGCGGGGGAAAGCTTACCCTTTGACCCTTTGATGATTTACCCAGTGTGATAACACAAAACGTCAAGAACGCGGCGCGGTGACGGGAGAGGCGCACGCAAGAGGTGGTGAGCCGGCTCTGCGTCGGGGCGCAGTTGGGGGGGATACGAGGATGGCGTAGGCCGCGGATACGGCGAGGAGGCCCTCGTCGAAGATCCAGTGACATAAACGGCTCAGCAGTTGCCCAGATTGACTCTATTGCGCTACTCGAGTAAGATAAATTGGTGCACAGAAAGTCCTAGGAGGTGGGCGGCATCTAAATTCGATCTTGGTGGCTCTCGCGGCACTGAAAGTCGGTGAAAACTGATGAATGCAAGGCGTGCTTGCCGATCGATGGTACACCGGGCACAGCACCGGGGATTCGGGCACCTGGCAAATGATGCATTTAAGGCGATTGCAAGCTGTTTCATGGCCACAAATTAGATGCGATTGCCCTGACGGCGCCTGCGTTTTGCATTGACAGCTACACGCTTTCAGAGTATACTTGATTCGGATCGTTGTGTGTTGAAGGCAAGGCAACGTATTTGTTGGGAGTGCGGCCGGTTAGGAGTTTGTGAAGATGAATCAAGTCCTGTTCCAGGTTCTACGTGAGTCTTTGCTCGCACTCAAGATGGATTCAGAAGAAGCTGCCGAGACGCTGCGTATGGCTGCTGCTGTCAAGCTGTACGAAATTGGTCGGCTCTCCTCGGGTGCTGCTGCGGAACTGGCCGGTGTACCCCGTGTCGTCTTTTTATCGCGACTCGCCGACTATGGCGTGGACACGTTCCGCTCGACGGATGTAGAGTTCCAGCGAGAAACGCGCCTTGCCTGACGTCGTCTGTGATACATCCGCGATCCAATACCTCTACCAACTCGATCTGCTGGACATCTTGCCCCGATTGGCAGATCGCGTTCTCGTGCCCCCCGCGGTGGTGGATGAGATTGAGGTTGGGCGCGCCGCCGGTGTGCCCCTTCCTGATCTGACAGATCTCGAGTGGATCACGGTTCAGTGTCCCGTCAGCGCGGCGGCTATCCCACTGCTAACTGATCTGGGGCCGGGCGAGGCCCAAGTTTTGATGCTGACGATCGAGCAGAAGAATGTCATTGCGGTGCTAGATGACGCTTTGGCCCGGCGCATCGCCGACAGCTGGATCTGCCTTTCACCGGCACACTCGGACTCTTGCTGGATGCCAAGCGCGCGGGGCTTGTGCCAGCGGTCGGCTCCCTGCTGGACCGCCTTCAAGCGCTCCGTTTTCGGCTTGCACCCGAGACGAGAGAGGTGATTTTGAGACTCGCTGGAGAGTAGTCGCCAACAAAAGCCAAGTTGAAACCGGCACCAGGTGCGTTGCACCCAACGGCAGGTGCAACGCACCGGCATGTGAATTTCATTCATTGGCGCCGGAGGGAGGGGAAAGGTGATCAAGCTGCTGCTCCAGGTGTTGGGCGCCTTGCTTTGAGGCGCGATCGTGGGCGCCGTGGGCGCCTGGTTGTTCGATTGGGGAACGCCGACGGCGATCCTGGTCGGCGTGGGTATGTTTCTGCTGATCATGGGGATGAATATAGTCCAGGCATGGCGCGCCGCGCGTGCCTGAGAGAGGAGGGATCCCTTGACTCGATTGGTCATTAGCCTGTTGATCAATGCCATTGCACTGGTGGTGGCCGAGTTTTTGATCGAGGGCATCTGGATCGTCGGCGAGCCGCGCTGGGCAGTGGTCGCGGTCCTGGCGGTGATATTCGGCCTGGTGAACGCGCTTATCCGCCCGCTCGTCAAGTTCCTGACGTGCCTGATCAACATCTTTACGCTGGGCCTTTTCACGCTAGTCATCAATGCCCTGATGCTGCTGCTGACGGGATGGATCGCCCGGGCGCTCGACCTAGGCTTCTATGTCGATGGTTTTGTGCCGGCGTTTCTCGGCGCGCTGTTGATCAGCATCGTCAGTTGGGTGCTAAGCCTGGTCCTGCGCGAGCCGGACGACAAGCGCCGCAAGCCCAAGACCCGGACCGAAACGCGCCGCGACCGGTGGTAATCGTTTCTCTGATCAAGTAGGCCCTCCCCAGGGGAACGGGGAGGGCCTTTTGGCATGGCGGGCGAGCCGGGCCGGAAATAACATGTTGACGTGCGGCGTGAGAAGGGGCCGCACGCGTGCAGCGTGCTATTTTTTCTTGCGCCTCCGTTGGCGATACCCCGCGGCAACGGTATAGAGCGGCAACAGCAGCGGCTCGACGGCGCTGGCCAATCGCACGCGCGTGCTCCAGAGAGCGGTGCGTAGCTGGGAGACGGGCTGCGCCAGCCGGTCGCGCACAGGCCAGCCGGAGGCGGGGAGGGCTGCCGGTTCCTGCGGTTCCCAATGAAAGGCAGCCGCGGCCCACGTCAGGCCGGCGCCAAAGCCGACGAGCACGATCCGGTCACCCGGCTGCATCCTGCCCTCATCGATGGCCTCGACCAGGGCAATGGGGATCGAGGCGGCCGAAGTATTTCCGTAGCGATCGATGTTGACCATTACCTTTTCGGGCGGCACGCGCAGCCGCCGCCTGGCGAGCTCGATGATCCGGTCGTTTGCCTGGTGGGGAATGATCAAAGCGACGTCATCGGGCGTAAGGCCAGCCTCGGACACCACGTAGGTCACCGAGTCGGCGAGGACGCGCGCCGCGAACTTGAAAACGCGCTGCCCGTCCATCTGGAGGTAGTGGAGCCGCTTGTCGATCACTTCCTGGCTGGCGGGGTGGACACCGCCACAGCCAGGATAGATGAGTGCGTCATAGTCGCTGCCGTCGGAACCGAGCTGGAACGAAAGCAGGCCCGTGGGCTGGTCGCTCGCCTCCAGGACAACGGCCCCGGACCCATCGCCGAACAGGACGCACGTGTTGCGGTCGGTCCAGTCGATGCCCATCGACAGATGCTCAGAGCCGATCACGAGGGCGTTTCGGTAGCTGCCTGTCTGGAGGAACTGGCAGGCGGTGACGAGGGCATAAACCCACCCGGTGCAGCCGGCCCCCAGGCTAAAAGCGGCAGCTTGGCTGGCACCGAGCTGATCCTGCACCATGCTTGCCACCGCCGGCACGAGATAGTCGGGCGTCGAGGTGGCGACGATGATCAGGTCCAGATCGGACGCCGGCAACTGGGCCATCTGAAGCGCCTGGCGCGCCGAAGCCAGTGACATGGTGCAGCACGTTTCACCCGGCGCGGCGATATGCCGCTCGCGGATGCCGGTGCGCGTTCGGATCCATTCGTCACTCGTGTCGACCATCTTTTCGAGGTCAAAGTTGGTCAACACCCGCTTGGGCACATACTTTCCCCAGCCAGTCATGCGTGCATAGCGTGTCATCGTTCCTTCCTCTCCATCCGGATTTCCCAAAATTCCCTAAAAATGTCGAAAAAAAAGCCGCGGCTCGCCGCTTATCCGGCGGCTACATTCCCGGCACGCCGGCGCAGCAGGACGGCGATGATGACGCCGAGTACCGAGGCCACCGAGCCCAATCCGAGCGCCGCGCCGATCACCAGGCTCCGCCGGTGTGGCTGAAAGAGTCCAATCTCGGGCATCTCTTCCCGGTTCTGCGCTTTCAAAATCAGCTCGCCATGGAGCCGGCGACGAAAGTGCGGATCTGGCTCTACGGGTGCGAGGATGGCGTGCAGGTGGTCGGCCAATGTCAAGAGGCTGTGTACTTGATCGTGCCGGGTGGAGGCGGGTGGGCCGCCTCTCGATGTGACGCTAGAGAGCCCCAGCAGGTGATCTGTATAGACAGTCAACAAGTCGGCTTCTTCTTTGCGCTTCATGCCCCTCCCCCTTTGGGCACCATCATACTCGATACGCGACCAGGCCCAACGTGCCCGGTCCAAAATGGACCACCAGGGAGGTGGTCAAGTTGACCAGGAAAGACTCGCGGAGAGTAAAATAGTGGGCTGTCTGCCCCATCAATGCTTGCCCCTCATCCGGCGCATCGGCGTGGATCACGGCCAGGTTCACCGGTTCCGAGCCGACCTGCTCGGAGACCATCTTGATCAGGCGGCTAATGGCGCGGCTCTGGCTGCGCACCTTTTCTACGACGTCAATCACGCCGTCCTGGAGTAGGACGATGGGCTTGACGTTGAGCAGCGCGGCCAGGCTGCCTTGCAGCCGCCCTACCCGCCCGCTCATCTGCGCAAAACGCATGTCCTTGATGCTCAACACCAGGTTCATCCGCTCGCGGATCAGGGCCAACCGCACCAGAATCTCATTTACGCTTACGCCGGCACGCGCCAAACGCGCCGCCTCTAGCACCATAAAGCCCAACCCGGCCGAGCCACAGGCGCTGTCGAAGGGATGGATCCGCACCTGGTCGGCGACCATCCCGCGCGCCAACTCGGCCGACTGGTAAGTGCCGCTCAGCTTGGCCGTTACGTGCAGTGAGATGATGTCGTCTGCCCCTTCGGCAGCAAGGCGGCGATAGTGCTCTTCGAACTGGCCCGACGATGGCTGAGAAGTAGTAGGCAACATCCCGAGATCGTCGATTCTTTGATAAAAGGCCTCGCGATCGATGTCGATCCCGTCTCGATAGGTCTCGGTGCCGAACTGGATGTTGATCGGCACGATGCTGATGTCATTTTCTTCAAAATATCCTGGCGGCAGATCACAGGTTGAATCGGTCACGATCTTGATCATCTGTTTTGGCCATTCCCTTTCCTGTCACACTTCAGATCACCTGGTTGCCTTCTGGCAAGTCCCCCCTCAGGGCGACGAGGGTGCGGTGATAGAGCGACTTGATCGCCCCCTCGCTGCGGCCCATGATCCTGCCAATGTCGGCGTTCGGCAGCCGCTCCACGAACTTGAGCAGGAGAAGCTGCTGGCGATCCGCCGGCAGCCGGCGGAGCGCAGCGCGCAGTGTCTCGTATCGCTCTTGGCGCACCGTCTGCTCGAACGGCCCGCGCTCCGTCTCGCTGTGCACGACTGCTAGGCGGTCGAGCGCAACGACGTTACGCCGGCTACGATCACGGTGCCAGTTAGCAACCAGGTTGTGAGCGATGCGGTACAACCAGGACGAAAAGGGTGCCCCGCGATCGACGTAACGCGGGATGTGATTGAGCGCCTGGAAGAATACCCTGGCTGTCAAGTCCTCGGCGTCGTGATGGCTGCCCGTGCGATAGTAGACATAGTTATAGATTTTGTCAACGTACCGCTCGTAGAGAAGGCCAAACGCCTGTGGATCGGTTTTGGCCTGCTCGACCAGCGTTGCTTCGTCTTCCATTGGATCCTGCACCGGTCTGACCTCGCCGGCGCCGGCCCGTCTCGCACAATAGAAACACCGGCCAGCGCGAATGGTTGCGCGCTAGTATAGCAAATCCCGGGGAAAGTGACAAATGACAGGGGGCAAGGCACAAGCGATAGGGAATGAGGTGTAGGAGGTAGGGCGAGGTGGCGCACCGGGTATCGTCACCTGCGGTGCTTTGCTTCTTGGCGATGGGTGCGGTATAATGGCAACAGGCATCGGATGAGGAGGAACCGAGACACGTGGACGTGCAGCCCGATCTCGAATTGCAGGTGGCGGTCGCCAAGGTGGGCAAGTACGCGGTTAGCGAAAGTGGCGACACGGTAGAGCTGATCGAGCGCCCTCATGGCGGGCTGTCGCTGGTGATCGTCGACGGCCAGCGTAGCGGACGCTCGGCCAAGGCGATCAGCAACATTGTGGCACGCAAGGCGGTGTCGCTGCTCGCCGACGGCGTGCGTGACGGCGCCGCGGCCCGGGCCGCGCACGATTATTTGCGCACCCTGCGCGCCGGCCAGGTGTCCGCTACGCTCAACATTGTCTCTGTCGACCTGGGCACACGCACGCTGGTGGTGTCGCGCAACAGCCATTGCCCCGTGCTCGTCGTCTCGGGCGCCGATCGGGCGATCCGTTCGCTCGACGAGCCCAGCGAGGCGATTGGCATTCACAGCCGCACCCGCCCGGTCATTGCCGAGCTGCCCATCGAGCGCTACTTGCACGTGGTGGTCTATACGGACGGGGTGATGAATGCTGGCGTGCGCTATGGCCGCCAGATGGACGTGGTCGAGTTTGTGCGCGCGCAACTGGATACGTGTGATGAAGAGTCATGTGCTCGCTCGCTGGCCGACGGGCTGCTGGCTGCCGCCGTCGATCTGGATGAGGGGCGGCCCGGCGACGACGTGAGTGTGGCGGTGTTTTCGGTGGTGCCTCGCCGGCGCACGGACCAGGTGCGGCGCCTGTCGGTGCGCTTTCCAATATGAGCGAGGTGCAGATGAGGCCGCGGCGCTATCCGTGGAAGCGCTACTTGCTGGCGCAGTGGCGCGATGTGCGCGTTCTCACCCGCCAATTTTCGATCCCGCTGCTGGCGCTCACTGCCAGTGTGCTCCTCGGCGGCCTTGTTTTTGACATTCTGTACACCCATGCCGAGTTCCACGACTTGACCTATGCCGAGGCTGTGTACGCCATCTACAGTATGATCTTTTTCGGGGAGAGTGTGCCCTTTCCATCAGAATGGTATCTTCAGATCTTTTATTTCGTCATGCCGATCATCGGCCTTGGGTTGATCGTACAAGGCGTGATCCAGTTTGGCGTGATGCTGTTCAATAAATCGGTCAGAGAGGGTGAGTGGCAAGTGGCGATTGCATCGACCTACCGAGATCATGTCGTGGTGGCAGGCATTGGGCGGTTGGGGTATCGCATCGTGCAGGAACTGCTCGATTTTGGCGAAGAGGTTGTCGGGATCGAGATCGACCCAGACGGCGAGTTCGTCGAGCGGGTGACCGGCGAGCATGTGCCGGTCCTTTTTGGCGACGCGTCGCGCCTCGACGTCCTCAAGCAGGCAGGCGTGGAGCGTGCCGCGTCGATCGTTCCGTGTACGGAGAACGACCTGACCAACCTGGAGATCGCCCTGGTGGCACGCGAGCTCAAGCCGGACATCCACGTGGTGTTGCGCATGTTCGATCACGACATGGCGCAGAAGGTGGCGCACGGCTTTAATATCCAGACCGCGTTCAGCACGTCAGCGCTTGCGGCGCCGGCTTTTGCGCGCGCGGCGACGCGCGCGGACATCAGCCACGCGTTTTACGTGGGCGCAGAGCTGTTGAATGTGAGCGAGTTTACGGTGCGGCCTGGCTCGGACCTCGTCGGGCGTGGGGTATGCGACCTCGAAAAAGAGCTCGACTTTTCCATCATCTTGCATGACAGGGATGGCTCCATCGACCTCCATCCGGCACCCGACACGGTGCTCCGGCCTGGCGACCGGCTGTGCGTTTTTGCCTCCCTCGATGTTCTCAATCGCCTCGAGCGCATGAACCGCACCGGAGGGATCTAGTGTGAGGCGACTGTGCGCGTCAAGATAGTGGGCCCGTGCGCCTCGGGCAAGAGCGTGTTGGCTGCAGGCCTGCGCTCCCTCGGTTACGACGCCGTATCGGCTGCACAGGATCATTCGTACGTGCCCGACATGTGGTGGCGCATCAACCCACCCGACGTATTGATCTATCTCGACGTTACGCTGCCGAGTGTGCACGAGCGGGGGCGGCGCGGCATGGGCTGGGATCAGGTGTATCTCGATGCCCAGCGCCACCGGCTGCGTGATGCCCGGGCACGCTGCGACCTCTATCTGCCGACGGATGGTTTGAGCGAGCAGGAGGTGTTGGATCGAGCCGACACCTTTCTTCGTGGGCTACAGTCAGGGGGGGGCGATGCACAGTGAGACCGATCGGCACATCATCGGGATCGGCGCCGCGCTCCTATCTACGCTGTTGGCTGGCACCGCTCCGATCTTTGGCAAGCTCGCCTACCAGGCCGGGGTCGGTGCGACGACGTTGGTTGCAGTGCGCACGCTGGTGGCAGCCGGCTTGCTCTGGCTGGTCTACCTCCTCTTCTTCCGGCAGGTGTTGACCATCGACCGCGAGAACTTGCTCGGCTGCATCGGGATGGGTCTGGCGAATGGGATCGGGTCGCTGCTCTACTACAACGGGTTGACGCGCGTCGATGCCTCGCTCGCGCACCTTCTCTACTCAATGTATCCTGTATGGGTGTTTATTTTCTTGTCGGCGGCAGGGCATGCCATTTCACGCCTGGCTGTCGTGCGCCTTGGCCTGGCCCTTCTCAGCGTCGTGCTCCTGACCTGGCAAGGTGCGGGGTTGGTCGACCCACTCGGCGTGACACTGATGATCGGTGCCGGGGCGTTGTATGGTTTTCATCTCGTGCTCGGGCAGTGGACGCTGGCTGACGTTGATTCGAGGACAGTGACGCTTTATGTGCTTACGACCATGGCCCTGGTGGTGAGTGTGCCGTTCGCTGCGCACGGGTTTCTGCCCGAACCTATCCCGCCAGATGGCTGGACGGCTATCTTGCTGCTCGCCCTCTTTCCCACAGCCCTGGCGCGCTTGCTCGTCTTTTTTGGCTTGCGCCGGCTCGGAGGGGTGCAGACCGCCTTGCTCGGCATTGCCGAGCCGTTGGTGGCTGTGGCGTTGGCATTTCTGTTCCTGGGCGAACGCTTTACATTGCAGCAGTGGGTGGGCGCGGCGGTGTTTGCCATCAGTGTCCTCCTGATCCGGCGTGACACGGGCATGCAGATTGCTGGTGAAGACGATTGGTGGGAGAGCCTCTTTCCGCAGGATGGAGAATAGGACCGGTGAGTGTCTGGCGAGATCATCCGTTTCATGCTCTGTTGCTCTTGACTGAGAAGCCGGCCGGTTGGCCGGCTCTGGTTGTGTGGCTGCTGCCGCTTGCGCTGGCGGCAGGGGTGGGCGTGGTGTGGAGCTGGGTCGCGGCGGCAGCGCTGCTTCTGTTTGCGTTTGCTGATAGGGCCTTGCTGGCCGGTCTGCCACGCAGCCGCCTCTCCTTTGGCCCGTGGCAGCCCCCATTTCTTGGCCTGAGTCTGATGCGCGGGCTGGTTGTGCTGGCGGCAGTGCCGCTGGCGGCCCGCTGGCCTGTGGTCACGATCTCTGGCCTGGCTCTCTGGCAGGGCCTGGTGTGGGTTGTGGCCGCGTGGGGCACGCGGGTCGAGCCCTTTCGGGTGGAAGTGACACGCGTCGACGTCGCCGATTCACGCCTCGACAATCCGGGGCGGGTGCGCATCGTCCAGCTTTCTGATCTGCACGTGGAGCGGCTGACGGAGCGCGAGCGCACACTGCCGGACCTGGTGCGCGCGCTCCACCCCGATCTCCTGGTCCTGACAGGCGATTTTCTCAACACTTCATACCATCGCGACGCCACTGCCGCCGCCGACCTGGCGGTGCTGCTGAGGAGGCTGGACGCCCCTCTCGGCGTCTATGCCGTGTGGGGCACGGCGCACGTGGACGAGCCCGAGATCCTACGCCCGGTGTTGGAGGCCGCGGGTATCGAGGTGTTGGAGGATCGGGCGGTTGTAGTGCCGCTAAATGGTGACGCGCCAGGTGAGGGTTGTGCCCACCTGTGGCTGATGGGGGTGACTCCGACGTGGGACCTGGACGCAGACGCTCAAACGGTGCGCACCCTCCAGGCGGCGGCGCCGTCAGGCGCTTTTTCGTTGCTTCTCTATCACCTGCCCGATCTGATGCCCGCCATCGCCCCCCTCGACGTCGACCTGTACCTGGCAGGGCACACGCATGGAGGGCAGTGGCGTGTGCCAGGTTTTGGCGCGCTTGTCACGAGCTCGCGCTACGGGAAGCGGTACGAAGCCGGTCTCTACTGCGAGGCGGGCACCCGGTTGTACGTCAGCCGTGGCCTTGGGATGGAGGGGTTTGGCACGCCGCGCGCGCGGCTCTTTTGCCGGCCCGAGGTCGTCGTGTTCGATATTGCGCCCTGCCCAGCTCAGGCCCTTGCCGGGGATGGCCATGGCTGAGCCCTGGTTCGGGCTCTGGTCCCCGTTCCTGGCACTGGCTGCCACCCTGCTGCCACTCCTCTGGGCAAAGCGCTGGACGACGCGCAGCCTGCAGGAGCTGAGTCTGCGTTGGACAGGCGACCGCGACGTGGCGCTCGTGGTCTACTTTGTGCTGGTGCTGCCCGGCGTCGTCTTGCACGAGCTGAGCCACTGGCTGACTGCCAGGGCCCTTGGCGCGCGCGTGTCGGGGTTATCACTCGGGCCGGTGCGCAAGCGCGGAAACCGGGTATCGCTCGGCTCGGTGCGGGTGGGCAGGGTAGATGTCGTGCGTGGCATCCTCATCGGCCTGGCGCCGCTCCTGGTCGCTTCTGCTGTCATCTGGCTCATCGGCAACCAGGTGTTGGGAGTGGATGAACTGTTGGCCGCCGCGCCACAGGGCGGGCTCGACCTGGCCGTGGCGGGCGCGCGCCAGATTATGAATGTTCCTGACGTGTGGGTGTGGCTCTACCTCATCTTTGCCGTGTCGAATGCCATGCTGCCCAGCGAGTCGGACATGTGGGCTGTTCGGCCGGTGCTCGCCTTCCTGCTCCTTGCTGCGGTGATCGTCCTGGTGTTGGGCGGCGTGCCGAGCGTGTCGCGGGAGGTGGTGGAGGTGGCTGGCACCGCGGCTACCTTTCTGGCATCGGCTTTTGGCCTGACTCTGGCAGCCGATGTGGTGTTTGGCGCCGTGATCGGGCTCCTTTTGTGGATCACGCGCAGGATGCAGGTACCCCAGTAGTACTCCCAGTGGAGTTGCCAAACGCCTGGTTTGGTGGTATAATAACGCTGATAGATGTGGCCCATCGAATGCAGGCGAGGAGGACAGCAAATGTCGAGTATTATCTCTATTCATTCCTTCCGTGGTGGGACAGGCAAGTCGAATCTGTCTGCCAATATCTCGGCTGCCATCGCTCTACAGGGATACCGGGTTGGCGTCGTCGATACGGACATTAACTCTCCCGGAATTCATGTCCTCTTTGGGATGGACGACGCCAAGATGGACAGGGCGCTCAATGATTACCTGCGAGAGCGGTGCAGCATCGAAGAGTGTGCCTACGACGTCAGCGAGCGGGCCGGGCTCAAGCCCGGGCGCCTCTATCTAATCCCTTCTAGCATCAAGCCTGGCGAGATCGCGACCCTGTTGAAGGAAGGGTACGACGTGGGCTTGCTCAACGACGGCTTCCACGAGCTGATCGAGGTGCTTGATCTCGACTACCTGGTGATTGACACGCACCCGGGCGTCAACGAGGAGACGATCCTGTCGATCGCCATCTCGAACCAGTTGTTGATCATTCTTCGGCCCGACCAGCAGGACTTTCAGGGGACCGCCGTGACCCTCGACGTGGCGCGCAACCTCGAAGTGCCCAACTTGTACCTGGTTGTCAACAAGGTGCTGCGCCGCCATATGGCCACGATGGGCGAGATGGTGCAGGAGACGTACGACTGCGAGGTGATTGGGGTGTTGCCCCTGTCGGAAGATGTGGTGGCGCTCCAAAGCAGTGACGTGTTCCTTGTGCGTTTTCCCGAGCACGAGGTCTCGTTGCGCATCGGAGAGATTGCGCGCAAGCTGATGTGGCCTGCGGACTGAGCCCGCGGCAGGGAGCTGGCGGCGGGGAGCCGCGGCAGGAGGCGCAAAAGTGGAGTGTTCGATCTGCGGCGCACCCGCACAAGGTGTATGTAAATTCTGCGGGCGGGCCATCTGCCAGGACCATTTCAAGACGATGGTTTACCCCATTGCCGTGTATGTCGGCGAGGGGAATATACCCAAGATGATCGTCGTCGCCGACGCCCTCCTCTGCGGGCAATGTCACCTTCAGCCTGAACCGATCGAGATGCCCGAGATCTATTAGGGGCGACAAGGAGGTAGCCAAGTGGATGGACTGTGGGGTAGAGTCCAGGCCGAAGTTGAAGCCAGAGAGGGGCGCCGTGGCCTCAGTCCGATCGATTTGCTCGAGCTGCCGAGGGCAGAGCGCATCCTATTCAGACGTCTTCTCAAGGAGCGGATGATCACCCTCACCGACGCAGCGGCAGAGCTGGCGCAGTCAGAAGAAGAAGCGGAGCACACGCTTAGTGCCCTTGTAGAAAAGACATATTTGATCGAGTTCGAGAAGAAGGGGCAGAAGTGTTACAAGATCTTGCTGGCGCGCAAGGAGGGGAAGGATCTGCCCTTCAACATCTGGGACGATCTATCGGCCAAACTGGGAGGTTAGTGGCTGCACGCTTGGCCGCGTTTCCGCCATGGATCTGCTGGCGACGGTCGAGTCGTCGTCAGTGCCTGCAACGGCTGCTGGTAGCTGTGCAGGCCAGGCATGGGTGTGTTCGAGAAGCGGTTCTCAATGATCAGGAGAACCGCTTTATTGTCGGCCTTTTGCAGGCCGGCGAATTGGATAAAAAGCAGGGGGGCCACGCCACCGGGTTCGTGAAAAAGCAGGGGCGGCCGCGATGCTGCCCCAATTTTTCAAAGCAGGGGGATGTGTCCCTGCTGGTGGCCTGGTGTTTCGGCTGGAACATCAGGCGGGAGTGTTGAAACGGAGGAATGGTGAGCGAAGCAGAAGCAAAGCTCGAAAGCGCACAGGAGTACATTTCCGGTGTACCTGAGGATCCTTCAGGTGGTAAGGACGAGATCCTCGAATTGGCAGCCAGCCGGCGGCGAGAGAAACAGGTCGTCGATGTCGAGCTGACTAGGATGCTTGTCGTCGTCATGTGCTTCGATGGCGTTTCCGTATATTACGGGCTGCCTGCTTCTGCCGTTGAATCGATCGTGCCGGCAGTGAACATCACGTTCGTGCCGGGCGCGCCGCCCTGGATCCCGGGGGTTGTAAATGTGCGCGGCGAGATCGAGTCGGTACTTGACTTGCGCGCTGTGCTCGGCCACGGCCAGGCCATGATTCATGCCACCTCCGGCGCAGGCCCCGGCACGAGGGCGGGTTCCAGGTCCATTGGCGGAGTGGAGTTTGGCCGCGACGTGGCCACCGCACCGCGCCTTCTGATTGCCCATGACGGCGATCTCCGCTCCGGCCTGCTCGTCGACCGTGTCGTCGATATTCTCGAGATCGCTTCCCCCCTGCCCCCCCCCATGGCGCGCGAGGGGAGCAAGGGAGTGTACGTAGCCGGTGAAGCGGAATATGACGGCCAGGAGCTGGTGCTGCTCGATCTGGGAGAGGTGTTCCGACGCGCGCTCGAGGGAGAAGCCACAGTTTGAGAGCTCGTGTTGAGTGGAACGAAAGAGGGATGGGGATGGATGGAACTGCATGGGCTGGGGAACCCCGCACCTACGATCACGGGGTGCGGGTCGCCAACCGCTTTCGATGGATGCTCCTGGCAGCCCTCCTCGTGTTCAACAACAGTGGCCTCGCTCCTGATCTGAACCTGGTCGGAACCCTTGGGCGCGGGGGGGCGAATCTACTGCTTATCCTGGGCGTTGTGTTGGCTGCCTGGGTCTCGTATCGTCTCGAACAGGAGCGTGCAATAGATCTTGGAGAGGTACTGGCGATCTCGGCGATACAGGATCTGCTCATCACGGCCGGCGTAGGGCTTGCAGGGGGCTATGAAAGCCACCTGTTCATCCTTTATTATCCGTCGCTGGCTGTTTTGGGGCTCGCCTTGCCGCTGCCCACGAGTGTTGCATACGCTTCGGCCGTAGGCGTGGTCTATGCCGGGCTTGGCCTGATTTTGGTGGATGGCGCAACAGTCGCGGGCATGGGGGCGGTGATCTTTAAATTGGTGGCAGAGCGCTGGCTTGCGCTCTATGTGGTGCTCGGCCTGTCGGCCTGGGCCATGCGGCACGAGCGGACCGCACGCTGTCGTGTAGAGGCCAAGGTGATAGGGCTGCAACAGACGAATGACGAGCTGCGAGCCACTCTCGATAGGGTGGCCGAAGTGTGGCAGTTGACGGCGTCGGCGATCGACCCCTCCAGGCTGGCCCGCCACCTGGAAGCAGCCGCGGCCGAGCTGAGCGATGATTGCCGGCAGATCGAGGCGGCAGCCGCCGAGCTTGGCGGGCGGGCAATGACCGCGAGTCATCGCGGAGGTGTGGCCACGCGAGCCAGCGGCCAGGTGGCAGGCACAGCGCGCGAGCTGGCGAGCCGTGCGTGGCCCACAACCGCTGCCATTGAACAGGCCGACGCGGCCAGAGGCCGCGCGCGCGCGGTGGTGGAGGAATGGTCGTCACGCTCACAGACAGTTGGTGGGCTGTCGGCTACTGTGCGCAAGGTTGCCGACCAGACGAACCTGCTCGCGTTCAATGCCAATATTGAGGCCATCCAGGCGGGAGAGCGTGGTCGGCGTTTTGCCATAGTTGCCGACGAGGTGCGGCTGGTGGCCGACCAGGCGATCGACATGGCGCGTGGGATCGATGCCCTGAGTGCCGAGATGTGGGAAGGCACGCAGCAGGTGCTCGACGCCATCGACGAGATCGGAGAGTTGCTCGACCATGCATCTGCTCTGGCGGAGCTTGCCCTACGGGTAGGCGAGCAACAGCAAGTCGACGCCGCGATGCTGGTGCAGGCGGCCGAAATCGCTGCTGCGGCTGCTGATGAAAACTCGGCCTCGGCCCAGGCGATCACTGGCGTTGTCACCGAGCAGAGGGCGACGATCACACGCCTGCAGGATGCAGCATGCCGGCTGGACGGCTGGGCGACGGTCTTGTATGAAAACAAGAGCGCGATCGATGGCATCCTCTCTCAACGCACTGGGCAGGCCCCTTCGCTACGTTCTGGGCAGGCCGACGGCGGGCGTGGATTCGCTGAGAATCCTGATTTCTAGGAGTACACAGGCGCGTGGATTTGCTAGATGATGGGCCCCAAAAGACAGCGTTGCGTGAGGCATTCCCAATCCTCGTCTTCAAGCACGCGGGTTGGCGCTTGGGGGTGGCAGTGGATCAGGTGGAGGCGATCATCAATTTGCCGCCGCTGCCGGCTACCGGAGAGCCTGCCGTGTGCGAATATCTGGGGCAGGCAATTCCCATGTACGCACTGGGTGCCTGGCTGGGGTTGGAAGAGGATGCGGGCTGGCAGCCTTCGCGCGTGCTCATCGCGCATGCCCTCGCCGATCCCGCGGGCTGTGGCGATGCACTGCGCGCCTTTCTGGTAGACGCGCCGTCCAACATCCTGACACTTCCACTGGAGGCGGTCTATGCCATGCCTGTGTTGCTGGCACGCGCGTTGGGCAGATCACCTTTTTGGGGCTTCGGCCACGACCAGCACGTGGATGGGCTGATCTTGCTGGTAGATCTTGGGGCGGATGCTGCCCGCGGTGCGGACGCTGTACCCGGCGCTGGGCCGGGTAGCAGGGGGGGGGGGGAGCTGAGACTATGAAGATATCGACGCGGCTTACCATCACGTTTCTTGTGGCAGCACTGGTACCGCTGGCGTTGGTGGGGTTCTGGAGTCTGCGGGCGGTGGACAGGGCAGGTGAAGCGAGCATCCAGCATGGACAGCAAGCCCTGAGCGAGCTGGGCGAGCAGGTGATCCAGTTGCAGGCTCAGGCCGTGGCGCGGGAGGTCGCTTTCTATTTGCAGGGCCACTCCGAGCTGAACCCTGCAGACGGCGCAACGCTTCGGTCAGATCCGCAGTTGGCCGAGCTGGCCGTCGTCCCCACGATGGGTGAGAAGGGGTACACGGCCGTGTTCGATGACCAGGCGATCACCCACTTGCACAAAGACCCTTCTGTAGTGGGCGCGGACATGAGTAACCGCGCGACGGTAGATCCAGAGTTTTGGGCGCTGATGTCCAGGGCGCTCGATGGCACGCCCGAGTCAGGCTATTATTGGTGGACGGAAGCCGATGGGCGGCGGGAATACAAGTACATGAGCATCGCGCCGGTGCCGGGCACACCTCTGCGCGTGGCAGCCACGACCTATGTGGAAGAATTCCATGCACCATTGGCATTGCTAGAAGAGGATCTCGAGCAGATCAGCTACGAGACGCGTATGCAGTTGCTGGCGATCATGACGATCGTCGGTATTCTGGCCCTGTTCGCGGCGGTACTCCTCGCCGGGCGGATCAGCGAGCCGATTCACAAACTCTTGGATGCGACGTCGCAAATTGCAGGCGGCGATCTGTGTGTGGAACTGCCGGCTGGAGAGGTGGGAGAGCTAAAGTCGTTGTCGGCCGGCTTTGGACAGATGACCGATAGTATCTGCTCGCTCATCCGCCAGGTGCGCAAGATGACATTCAGTGTCGGCGCGGCCGCCGGGCAGGTGGTGGCGACCCAGCGCCAGCACGCGGAGAGCGCCGAGCAACAGGCGGCTGCGATTGCGAGCGCTGGCAGCGCCGTCAGGGAGCTTGCCGCGACGTCGGCGCATATTGCCGCCACTGCCGAGCAGATGGTCTTTGCGGCGAGCCACACCCAGACCGGCGCCCAGGAAGGTGTGTCGGCCGTGGCCGATGCAGCGGCGTGCCTGGGGCGCATCGCGCGCGAGAACGAGGCCTCGGTCGACAGGGTGCACAGCCTGTCGCAGTCGGCAGAGCAGATTAAGGACGTGATGGATCTGATCGACGATATTGCGGCGCAGACGCGCCTGATCGCCTTCAATGCCTCAATCGAGGCGTCGGCGGCAGGCGAGGCGGGCCGGCGCTTTAGTGTCGTCGCCAGCGAGGTGCGCCGCCTGGCAGACAGGGTAGGAAAGGCCACCGAAGAGATCCGCACGCGTCTGGAAGAGATCGGCCGTACCAGCAACGAGCTGATGATCGCTTCGGAGCGCGAGCATACCGAGATCGAGGCCGGGTTGGTGGCGGGGCAGAACGCAACCGCCGTGCTGGAAGGCATCCTCGAGAGTGCGCAGGAGACCAGGCAGGCCGTGCGCCAGATCTCGCGCAGCATCCACGAGCACAACCGGGCGACGGAGCAGCTTGAGGTGGAATTGCAGCCGATCACGATCGGGTCTCAGGCGATCGCTGCCGGCAGCCAGGAGACGGTCGCGGTGATGGAGGACCTCGTGGCGCGCGCTGAGGCGCTCGAGATGGCGGTGCGAGCATTCCAGCTTCCGCCGGGGGCTGACTTGCCCATGATTGGTGGCGACAATTCCCAGCAGGATGATGCGCAGCGCGAGGTGCCGGTTCTGGCATAGGGGGTAGAAAGGGATTGGGTGGGAAAGAGAGGCAGGATCGTGAGCATGGAGCGGAAAGAGTGGCTCTTTCCTTTCTTTGATTGGCGGCCCCAAGCACTCCTGGGGTGGGGACCAGACAGGTTGCATCGAGGGACACTGCTCGATACGACACTGCGTGATGGCATCCAGAGCGTGCTGCCGCGCTATCCGAGCCTGGAGCAAAAGCTCCTGCTTCTGGACTTGCTCCTCGATCTGGGCATCGACGCATTCGACGTGGGGTTCCCGATTTCAAATCCACGACACAAGGAGCACACCTCCGCCACTGTGGTACACATTGCCCGTCGTAACCCGGCGGCGCGCCTCGTGTGCCTGGCACGTTCCAGGTGCGAGGACGTGAGGGCCATCGCCGACCTGGGGCAGGCGGCCGGTGCGCAGATGGAAGCCCTCGTCTTTGTCGGCAGCAGCCCCATCCGGCTCATGGTCGAGCAGTGGAGCGTGGCTGACATGGTGCGTTGGGCGACAGAGGCGATCGATCTCGCCATCCGCGAGGGGTTGGTGGTCAATTTTGCGTGCGAGGACGCCACCCGCTCCGAGCCTGAGACGCTCAAGGTGTTGCACACGGCTGCGCTGGAGCATGGCGCGTCGCGCTTTACCATTCCCGACACCGTCGGCATCTGTACCGTGTCGAGCACTACTCGGATCGTCCAATTCTTGCTCGAAGAAGTGATCCAGGGACGCCCGATCGGTATCGATTGGCATGGCCACGACGATCGCGGCCTGGCCGTGGCAAACGCTATGGCGGCCCTGGCGGCAGGCGCCGACTGCGTGCATACCACCGTGCTGGGCGTTGGCGAGCGATGTGGCAACGTCGCGCTCGAGCCGATGGTGGCTAACCTCCACTACGAGGGGGGATACGCATATCAGATGGAGGTGCTCCCCCGCATCGTCGAGTGGGCTACTTCTGTTCTTGACGAGCCCGTGCCTGTCAGGCACCCTGTGGTCGGGCGGAACGCATACTCGACGGCCGCGGGCATCCATGGTGCTGCCATTTTGAAGGCGTCGCGCCTGGCACAGCCCGAGTTGATCGCCAACATCTATGCGGGTGTCGATCCACGGCTCACCAGCCGCGATGTGGAGGTACAGGTGGGCCCACTCAGTGGATTCGCAAACGTGGAATGGGCTGCCGCAAAGCTGGGCATTCCCTTTTCGGAGGATCTCGCACGCCAGGCGCTCGACCGCGCGCGCGAGGTGGATCGCATCCTGACCGACGCCGAGATCGTCGAGATCGCCCGCCGCGCAAGTTCGAGTAGCGCGCGCGGCAGTCGCCAGCAGGGATGAGAGAGGAATTGTGCGCACACTGCTACGCAGGCTGCTAAGCATCCAGCCGGGAGAGGGTCGCAAGCTGGCAATCCTCTACCTGCTGGTGTTCCTCATCGGCACCAGCTTGCTGTGGGGTGCCTCGATCAGCCGGGCTCTCTTTTTAAAGCGGCTCGGCGTCGAGTGGCTGCCGCTCATGTTCATCCTGTCGGCGCTGCTCACCTTCCCGGTCAGCATCCTCTACTCGTCGCTCGTTGATCGTGTCAGCAACACCCGGCTGCTGGCGTGGATGCTTGGCGGTATTGCCATGGTCTTGGTAGCTGCCTGGCTGCTCCTCTTCCTTCAGGGCCAGGGTGTCGCCATCCCCTACGTCATCGCTATCTATGGCGGGCTCTACCTTGTGGAGCGTGTGCAGAGCAACCTCCTGTCGGTCCACACCTGGACCCTTTTGAACGACCATTACGATATTCGCGCCGCCAAGCGCACCTTCCCCATCCTCGGATCGGCTGCGCGCGTCGCCGGCATCCTCGGCGCCCCGCTGGTCATTGCCGTCAGCCTCTTTCCTTACATCCAGGGCGACGATTTGATCCTCGCTTGGGTGGCCGTGCTCGGCTTGGGGGTGTGGTTTACGACGATGATCCCGCGCTGGCTTGCCCCCGACCGGCAGGAGTTGCGCCCGGCCGGTGCACCCCAGGCCGGGGCCTCGGCCCAGGGCTATTGGCACAACCTGACCGAGGGTTTTCGGTTTGTCTCTGCCTCGACCTTTCTAAAGCTGCTGGCTATCGGTGCATTTGCCATGACAGTAGTCCTTGCGCTCATCGACTACCAGGCCAGTGCAGTCTTTGAAAGCTCCTTCTCCACCGAAAAAGACCTCGTGATCTTTTACAGCGTGCTCCAGATCGCCACGAGCCTCCTGGCCCTCCCGATCCAGATGTTCCTGGTGTCACGCCTGGTGTCGCGCATCGGTGTTGGACAGGCAAACCTAGTCTACCCTCTCACCAGTCTGGCGAGTTATACCGCCCTGAGTGTAGTACCCACGATTGGGTCCGCCGTCGCCGGCCAGTTCACACGCGACGCCTTTCGCGCCGCCGTGCAGGCACCTGTCGACAACATGCTCTACAACGCTGTGCCACCTCAAGTGAAAGGCCGGGCGCGTGCATTTGTGCGGGGGCTCTTGTTGCCTATGGCCGAGATCGGGGTTGGCCTCGCCCTCTTGCCCGTGGAGGAGGCCGGTATTCTATCTTGGCCGCTGATCGCCGTCGGTGCCGCAGCCGCCATCATCCAGGTGGTTGCCGCGCTTTTTGCGCGCCGGCGCTACACGCAGGCGCTCGTGACCATGATCGAAGAGGATGACTTGAGCGCCTACCGCCTGGCCGGATCCGAGCTGGGACCACCCGACCCTGCTACGTTCCAACGGCTGCTGGCGCGCCTGCACGGTGGCGAAGATGACGACTCGACCCTCTTTTTGGTGCGCATCATTGCCGAGGTGGGCGACAGAGAGGCGGTTGCCCCCCTGCTCGAGTTTGCCCCCATGGCCAGTCCGGGTGTGCAGGCCGGGATCCTGGAGACACTGCTCGATGTGGACATTGTCGACGCCTCGCTCCTGCCTTTCTGCCGTCAGGCACTGGAGAGTGAGGCTCCGGTGCTGAGGCGTACAGGACTGGCGGTGGCAGAGCACGTGTTGGGGGCCAACAATCCCGATCTCTGGCCACTTGCCGCACCACTGCTGGACGATCCCGATCTGGACACGCGCGTGGCAGCGATCCTGCTCCTCGTGCGCTGCGGCGACTTTTTCTACGTGGCCGACGCGGTGCGCTCGCTACAGGAGCTGTTGGCCGATGAGTCGCACCCCGCGTGCCGGGCCGCAGGCATCGGCGTCCTGCAAGGGCTTGGCGATGGCCGTTTGGTGCGCAACCTGGCCCGCTACGTCGACGATCCCGATGATCTGGTCCGCTTGCGGGTGGCGCAGACGCTGGAGGTGTTGGCCGATCCTGCCTCTCCCGAATGGGTGACACGGCAAGGGCGTGACCTGGTTGCACATGCCCTCGCCGATCCAGTGGAGGGAGTGCGCCTTGGGGCACTGAGGACGTTGGGCAAGCTAGGTGGAGATCGTGCCCTGGATCGCCTAATTGAGGCACTATCAGATCCCAGCGACCTTGTCCAGGAGCAGGCAGTGCTCGGCTTGCTCGCCCTTGGTGAGCCGGCAGCCTCGGCTCTCGAGCGTTTTCTCGACGACACGCCGTCGCAGGAGCTGGGTCCAGTATCCTGGACACAGCGGCTGGCAGCGGCACAGATCCTGGGGCAGATGGCCCGCGATCGCGTGGTGGCACCTGGCGATGGCGCGCGCTATATCCGGCGCGTTCACGATCTGTACGAAGACACGCTGCGCACGATTTACCAGGACGTTTGCCTGATCGCAGCCCTGCGCGAGATCGAGCCGGTGGCTGCCCCCACGCCCGATAGAGCCCCTGCATCGCGCGCTGTGCCAAAAGGGCTCGATGTGCTCTTGCCCTCAGACGCACCACGCGGTGCAGGCGTGCGGCGCAGGCCTGCCGCTCCGCCATCAGAGAGCGAGGATGCTGTCGTGTCTACGGGTCTTGAATCCCTCTTGCCGCCAGGCGTGCGGCGCAGGCCTGCCGCTCCGCCATCGGAGAGCGAGGATGCGGCCGTGTCTACGGGCCTTGAATCCCTCTTGCCGCCGGGCGTGCGGCGCAGGTCGGCGGCCACCCCACGTGACAGTGACTATGCCGCCGTGCGCGATCTCGTATGCGACGCCCTGAAGCAGCGAAACGAGCGGCGCCTGGCGGCGACCTTTCAGCTTCTGGCTGCCACGCTGCCGCCGGGCACGACAGATGTCGTGGCCCGCACGCTGGCGGATGAATACACGCGCCCTTCAGCGCGGGCCAACGCGCTCGAGGCACTCGAATCATTCACCTCGCCTCGCCTGGCTCTGCTGGTGAGCCATCTCACGCCGTGGAGCGACGACAGGCTGCCACAGCTCGTGGCCACTGCGCGCCAGGAGTGGGATCTGGAGCCGGTGACGCCGCGCGACGCGCTGGAGGCGGTGTTGCGCGATAGCGATCACTGGCTGGCGGCGACAGGGATCTTTTTGGCCGCCGAAGCGCAGGCGCTCGAACGGGAGTCGATTCGAGATGTGTGGTTGCCATTCTGGCAGGCCGATGCCGGCGTGGCTGCCGACTTGGTGACTCGGGAAGCGATTCGCCACCTGGCAAAGCGCATGGATCTGGAGAATGAGATGACTGATACGTTAGAGTTGGCCGCTGTGGAAGGCCTGTCCGTCGTGGAGCAGGCGATTTTTCTGAAGCAAGTGCCCTTTTTTAGCTGCATGACGGTGGATCAACTGCGCACGCTCGCGAGTATTGCCGAGGAGCACCACTACCGGGAAGGAGACGTGATCCTGGCCGAGGGCGATCCAGGCGAGGCACTCTACGTGATCGTGAGCGGGCGGGTGGGTATCGAGCGCGAGCCAAAAGAGGGGCGCGTACAGCGTCTCGAAACGCTCTCTGCACGCCAATATTTCGGCGAACAGACGATCTTTGACGGCGCCCCGCACGAGAACCGGGCTGTTGCAGTGGGCCGCTGCCACTTGCTGGCGATCCGGCGCGAGCCACTGATGAACCTCATCCGCCGCTCGCCCGACCTGTCGTTGACCTTGGTGACGGTGCTTAGCCAGCGGCTGCGCGAGGCCGACAGCAAGCTCGCGGCGCGCACACGGGTCAAGCCGGATCAGGTAATGCGCCTGTACGATAGGCTGACAGAAGATTGAGAAGTGATTGTTTTGTGTGTAACGAAAGGGACTGTCTATGAGAGAGATCTTTCGTGAGGTGATGAGGAGTGGGTTGTTGCGGCGTGTGCTGCCGTTGATCCTGCTCGTCTCCATTTTGCCCCTTTTTATTCTGGCCGCGCTAAACTGGATCAGCATCAATGGGATTCACTTTGACGGCATTCCGCTCAACCCCCGGCAGGTGGAGGCTGGGGAAGCGGAGCCAAAGGTGATCCTTGACATCCCCTTCCATATCAACGGCATCGAGGATATGGCGACCGAAGGCAGCTATGTCTCTGTGGCGGAAACGTCGCTCGACGCGCTCGAGCTGCGTGCTGTCGACCTGGCGAGACGGATAGCCGTCTTCCTGTCAGATCGAGAGCAGGACGCATTAGCCCTCGCGGCCATTCCACCATCCACCGAAGCGTACACCGGCTTCTTTCGCGCCAAGAAGGGCCCCTTTTGGACGAAGGAAGGCACGTTAGATCTGCCGCTGTATCAAGAGATTGCCTTTGTCGATACGACGGGGCAGGAGATCGTGCGCGTGGTAGACGGGACGCCCGTGGCACCTGGCGATCTGCGCGACGTCAGCCGGCCCGAGAACACCACCTACTTGCGCGAGACCTATTTTGCCGATGGCATGGCGCTCGATGCAGGCCAGGTGTATGTGGGGCGGCTGATGGGATGGTATGTGCCGAAGGACGTGGCGTATGCCGGGGTGGAGAATCCGGATGGGCAGCGCTACCAGGGGGTCGTTCGTTTCGTCACGCCCGTTTACCAGGATGGGGTCAAGGCCGGCATCCTTGTCCTGTCCCTCGACTGGACGCATGTCATGGAGCTGGTCGACCACGTCGTCGGATCCGAAGAGGGCTATGCGGTTGAGCCACCAAGCACCGAAGTCTATTCCTACCTGGTGGGGGATGATGGTTGGACGCTGGGGCATGCGCGTGACTATCACATCGTCGGTCTCGACGAAAATGGGCAGTATGTCCCTTCGATCAACGAGGCCGATTACGAAGCGACGCAGAAAAAAACAGGCCTGATGCCGGCAAACGCCAATGAAATTGGTTTCCTGGGGCTACCCCACCCATGGCCGGGGATCGCTGAACAGAACCGTCGGGGGGTACTCTCGGCATCGATTGCGGAATATCTCAACTCCAAGGGAGAGAAAAAGTCGATGGCGTGGGCGACTGTTCCCTACTACACGCCGCCGTTCGACACGCCGGCCGGCTTGGGCTGGGTCGGCATCTCGATCGACCGCGAGACGTTCAGCGAGGCGCCCAGCCGCCTTGGCGCCGAGATCGACCGTTTTGCCACCGACTTGAACGCACGTATCTATACCATTCTGATCGTGCTGACCATCGCCGCCGTGGCTTTGATCAGTGTCCTGATCTACCGCATGGTCGCCCAGCCTGTGGGCAACATGGTTGGCGTCGCGCAGCGCATTGCCAGGGGCGACCTGTCGCCTGTCGAGCTGCCTGTGGTGGATAGGCGCAACGGTGGGAGCCGTGACGAGATGGTGGAGCTCCAGGAGGCGCACGCCCAGATGGTGGAGCAACTGCGTGCCATCATCACCCGCATTCGCGCCGCAGCACTGCACATCAGTTCGGCTGCCGAGCAGGTGCGCGCTACGCTGCACGAGCAGGCCGGCGCCGCGAACCAGAGTGCGGCTGCTGTGACCGAGACGACGGCGACCATGGAAGAGATGGCGATCATTGCCGGGCAGATTGCCGACCGCTCACAGCGGGTGGTGGAAAATGCATCCGAAACACAGCACGACGCGCAGGCTGGCGCCCAGGCCGTGTCCGACACGGTGGCCAAGCTGGACGAGGTGAGCGCGGCGAACGAGTCGAACCTGCACGAGATCCTGGCGCTGGGCCGCAAGTCGCGGCGCATTGGCGAGGTGATGGAGCTGATCGACAACATCACAGCCCGCACCAAGCTCATCGCCTTCAATGCCGCCCTCGAGGCGGCAGCCGCGGGCGAGAGCGGGCAGCGCTTTAGCGTGGTTGCCATGGAGGTGCGCCGGCTGGCCGATAACGTGGTCGAGTCGACAGAGGAGATCCGCCAGCGCATTGCCGAGATCCAGGCGGCTACGAATGCCCTTGTCCTTGCATCCGAGCAGGAGTCGAAGCGGATCGCTGAAGGCGTGAGCCGTGGGCAGGAGGCCAACCAGACACTGACCGAGATCCTGGAAAGTGCAGGGTCGACGACGATGGCCGCCGAGCAGATCTCGCTCGCGACGCAGCAGCAGCGCACGGCCGTCGAGCAGGTGGTCGAAGCCGCGCGCAGCATCCAGGCCGATAGCCAGGCCGTTGCCCGTGGCAGCGAGGAAGCCACGCAGGTGATCGCCGACCTGGTGCTACTGGCAGAGGAGTTGCGCGATGCAGTCGTCGAGTTCGAGTTGGGAGAGCGCTGATCCATTGAGCAGGAGGTGTCACGGGTGAATCACAACAGCCACGCCATAGGTTTCTCTGGGAACATTCAGCCCGGTTCCACCAGCGCCAGGGTTCGCGTTCTCGTCGTCGATGATTCACCTCTCGCACGTGATATTATCACTTCGATCTTGGAAGAGGACCCCGGGATCGAGGTCGTGGGCCAGGCAGAGAATGGCGAGATCGCCGTCGAGATGACGGCAGCACTCCACCCTGACCTGGTGACGATGGACATCATGATGCCGGTGATGGATGGCCTGGAAGCGATCTCTGAGATCATGGCCTACCATCCTACGCCGATCCTGGTGGTCACGTCAAGCGGCGAGGCGAGTGTTGCCTACCGTGCCATTTCCGGTGGTGCGCTCGAGGTGATGCAAAAGCCAGATCTGGGCACCGGGCCCGCCGAGTGGGAGCGGTTCGCGCGGCGTGTCAAGCTGCTGGCCCAGGTAAAGGTCGCTACCCACGTGCGAGGGCGGCAGGCTGCGCCGACTACGCGCGTGCTTCCCGTCATGGCGCCCATCGCGGCTCACGCTGGGGGCGAGCGGCTAGTCGCCGTCGGAGCGTCCACGGGCGGGCCGGCAGCCCTCGCACGCCTCCTCGCCGACCTGCCGCCGAACCTGACGGCGGCCGTGGTGGTGGTACAGCACATCGCCGATGGTTTTGTACCCGGGCTGGTGAGTTGGCTGAATAGTGTCAGCTCGCTCAGGGTGCAGGAGGCGAAGCAGGACCAGGAGATGGAGGCGGGCACGGTGTACATTGCGCCTACGGGGAGCCATACCCGTGTGGCGCGGCGCGGCCGGCTGGCCTTACTCGACACGCCGCCGATGGATGGCCAGCGGCCGGCAGTGGATGCACTCTTTGACTCTGTAGAGCGGCACTATGGCAGCACCGCCATCGGCGTGCTGCTCACCGGAATGGGCAGCGACGGTGCGCGTGGGCTGAAGGCCATCCGTACCGCCGGTGGCCATACGATTGCCCAGGATGCCGGTTCGTGCGTCGTGTTTGGCATGCCACGTGCAGCCGTCGAGATGGATGCCGCGGATGAGGTGCTGCCGATTGATCAGATCGCCGCCGCGGTCGTGCGCCAGGTGCGCGGTTAGGGTCAATAACTTTTGAATAAGCGCCAAGGCCCGTCTCGGGCCGCCCCCGGGGACGGGTGCTTGGGCCTTATTTGAAAGGTATTGCGGCTAGGGTGAGTTCCCTGGGGAGAGGGGGGCACGTCGAGGGAATGGGTGTGGAGATTCCAGGTTGGGTGTTCGAGGCGATCAAGGCATACAGCGGCCTGGACGCGTCGTTGCTCAGCGGCGGGGCTTTGGTGCAGGCGGTGGGACGGCGGGTCGCGAGACTCTCGCTCCCGGACTCTTCTGCCTACTGGCCTCTGCTGCGCGAGGGGGGCGCAGAGCTCAACAGCCTGGTTCAAACTTTGACGAACAAAGAGACCTACTTTTTTCGCGAGCCACGGCAGTTCGAGGTGCTGCGTGATCGCGTCTTGCCCGAGTTGCTCGCCAACCGACGACGAGAGGGGGCTGGGGTTGATCTGCGCCTCTGGAGTGCCGGGTGCGCGACGGGGGAAGAAGCCTATTCCCTGGCCATGACCCTGGCCGATTCCCAATACACAACGGGTGTTCCATTTGAGGCCACCATTGTCGGCACCGATATTGACGCGACCGCACTTGAATATGCCAGGCTGGGGTGCTATGGCGAGCGCGCCGTGCGCCTCGTGCCTGATGCACTGCGGCAGCGCTATCTCACGAGGCGCGGCGACAGGTGGTGTGTGGTGCCAGAGGTGGCGCGCCTTGTCACCTTTCGCATGCACAACCTGGCGTCGCCCTGCTTGCCGTCGGACCTTGCCCCGGAAGTGCTGGGCGGCGTTGACGTTATCTTTTGCCGGAACGTGACGATCTATTTCGACGAACCGATGCGCGAGCGCCTCAACGCCTGCCTGGCAGGTTTGCTGCGCGAGGGCGGCTACCTGTTCGTTGCCTCGGCAGAGACGCTGGGCCACGATCGGGGGCGCCTCTCCCTCGTGTCGTTAGGTGACGGATTCGCCTTTCGCAAAACGCCGGCTGTGGCAGAGGAGCAGAGCCAGGTGCCGGAGCGTGGTATCCGGCGTCCCCTGCGACCTGCGCGTGCGGGGAGTGTGGCGTCTGCCCATGCCCGCACCCGGTTGCCTGCGTCGCCAATCCGCCTCGGGACCGTGGCAGCGCCCAAGATTTCACCTGCCTCGCCGGCACCACGTGTCCCGCGCCGCCAAGATCATCCTGCACTCGAGGCGGCGCGTCGTGCCTTCCAGGAGCAGGCGTACGACGCCGGGCTGCACCACCTTGATCTACTGTCGCCACTAGATGCCGCGCAGCCTGAAGCGTCCTGCCTGCACGCTGCCATCCTGCTGCAGCAAGGGAAGCCGGACGATGCCAACCAGATCTGCCGTCGTGTTCTGGATGGGAATCCGTGGCATCCCGACGCCTACCTGCTGCTCGGACTGGGCTATCGCCAGCAGGGCCGCGACGTGGAAGCGGTGAGTACACTCAAGCAGGCCATCTATTTGCGACCCGACGATCCCCAGGCCCACTTTTTTCTCGGCGACACGTACCGGATGCTCGGGTTGCCCGCCGAGGCCAGGCGCGAGTACGAAAACACGCTCAACATCCTCGATCGGAAAGGTGCACGCTCGTCACGGGTGAGCCTGGCAGGCATATCTGATGACCTGATGCGCCGCGCATGCCACACTCACCTGGCCCGTTCGCGGCAGCGGAAGGAACAGAGCCGGTGACACAGTACGATAGGCGGAGAAGCGGCCGGGCGATAGAAAGGGAAGACGTGGTATGAAGTTCGATCGCTCGCTCTTTATCGGCAAGTTTAGCACAGAGGCCGAGGAGCATCTACAAAAGCTGAACGACGGCGTGCTGCGCCTGGAACGCGCTGAGGCAGACGCCGATCCGTCGACGCCCTCCGGACAGGAGCTGATGGCCGAGATCCTGCGTGCAGCGCACACACTCAAAGGCTCGGCACGGATGATGGGCTTCAAGGATATCAACCAGGTTGCCCACAAGCTCGAGGACCTGTTGCTGGAGGTGAAGGAGAGCCGGCTGGCGCCAACACCTGCCCTGTGCGACCTGATCTTTCGTTCTCTCGACGTGATCGATGCTAGCCGCCAGGCTGTGGTGGATGGGCGCGAGGGTGAGGTGGTCGTCGACGAGATCGTCGGCCTGTTGGAGCGGGCCGCCCAGGGTGAGACGGTGGATCTGCCGCCGCGCCATCCCGCACCGCCGGTGAGCTTTGCACCGGCGGACCAGCCTGTCGAGCCCCCCGCCGAGGTGCTACAGGATGTTGCCGCGGCGGCGCCAGAACTGCCCCTGCCCGCCGCTGTCGAGCTGGCAGGGGGTGTGCCCAAGCCGGCGGCGCCATCTCAGGTGCCCCGTGCCGCGGCGCCGCGCATGGTAGAGGAGCGTATTCGGGTGAGCGCGCCCAAGCTCGACAAGACGATCCGCCTGACAGGGGAGGTGATTGCCGCGCAAAAGCGGGCCGAGATGCGCCAGGAGGATCTGGCCAGTGTGTGGCAGATGGCGCGTGCACACCGCCGCTTGCTGGGGCTCTACGCCGGGGATGCTGTCGTGGTAGCAGGCGAGGAGGGCAGCTTTTCTCCAGATGTTGATCCCCTCCTTGTCCAGGTGCTCCAGAGTGGACAGGTGCTGGTCGAGATGCTGGATCGGTTGGTCAAGCAGAGCCGTGAACATATGGCAGAGCTGGGGCGGATCGTGATGGAGCTGCAGCAAGACACCCTTGGCCTGCGCATGTTGCCTGTGTCGACGGTGTTTGACACCTTCCCACGGGCTGTGCGCGACCTGGCACGCGAGCGGGGCAAAGAGGTGGACCTGGTGGTAAAGGGCGGAGGCACAGAGCTCGACAAGCAGATGCTGGAGCGACTGAGTGATCCGCTGATGCACATGCTGCGCAACTCGGTGGACCATGGGCTGGAGCCACCGGATGACAGGGAAGCGCGTGGCAAGCCGCGGCGTGGCACAATCTGGTTGCGTGCTTTTCCGGCAGGCGGGAGCATTCTGATCGAAGTGGAGGACGACGGGCGTGGCATTGACCTGGAGGCCATCCGTCGTAAGGCGCTCGACCAGAAGTTGGCGGACGAAGAGAAGGTCCGCAGCATGTCGCAGCGCGAGCTGCAGAGCCTGATCTTTCTCTCCGGATTCAGCACGAGCCGCGTGGTGAGCGACGTGTCGGGCCGGGGCGTCGGCCTCGACGTGGTGCGGCGCAACGTGATCGAAGACCTCAAAGGTGACATCACCGTCGACACCGAACCGGGCCAGGGGACGCGCTTTACTCTGACGCTGCCTTTGACCTTGACCACATTGCGCACCCTCTTTGTTCGCGTCGGCAGCTATCTCTTTGGCCTGCCTGTCAACTATATCGACGAGACGACGCGCGTGCGCCCGGACGACGTGATCCAGGTCGTTGATCAGCAGGCGATCCGCCTGCGCGATCAGATTGTGCCTATCGAGCGCCTGCGCAACGTGCTCCCCGGATTGCCGTCGCCACCGGGCGGCGCCGGCAGGCCGGGGGCAGCGGAGGAGTGGCTCTATCTGGTGATAGCCCAGGTGGCGGGCGAGCGCGTGGGGTTTGTAGTGGATGAGGTTGTGGACGAGGAGGACGTACTGATCAAGCCACTGCCCAAGCACTTGAAGCGTATCGGCATTCTGGCAGGGGCAACGATTGCGCCCAACGGGGCAGTCATTCCGATCCTGCACGTGCCGGGGCTGGTGCGTGCCATTCGCTTCGAGCCCCCCACTCCAATCGTGCAACAGGCACAGACCTCGACCAGGTTGCCTCACATCCTGGTTGTCGACGACTCGCTCAACACGCGCGAGATCGAAAGGACCATCCTGGAAGCGGAGGGCTACCGGGTCGACCTGGCGCGCGATGGTCTCGATGCGCTGCGCGTCATCGAGCAGGCGTCCAAGGAAGATCTGTTCTACGATCTGCTGATCGTCGACATCGAGATGCCGCGCCTGGATGGTCTGTCGCTGACAGCGCGGCTGCGCGAAGAAGCACACTACCAGCGTGTCCCGATCATTATCGTCTCTTCGCGCGACCAGGAGGAAGACCGGCGGCGCGGCCTGGATGCCGGCGCCGACGCGTACATTGTGAAGGGGACGTTTGACCAGGAAGACCTGACGACGACGGTGGCAAGCCTGCTGGGCAGGGCAGCACCATAGTGTGCCAGGGCAGCACCATAGTGTGCCAGGGCAGCACCATAGTGTGCCAGGGCAGCACCATAG
>JAFGIA010000407.1 GCA_016929795.1 Anaerolineae bacterium | reverse complement strand
CTGCCAAAGTCGTACTCATCGGGAAGCGGGCACCAGCGCACGCGTCGGGCGTGCTGCAGGTCCCAGCCGTTCACGTCGTCGAACTGGGCCAGGTACTCATAGTCGCTGGCCACCAGGCCCACGGCGCAGATCGCCGATAGGCCGGTGCGCAGCAAAAAGATGTCTCCCGGCTGCACCTCGTGTGCAAAGCGCCGCACGTGGCTGCCGCCAAACGGGTCGTCGTCCCGGTCCGCACGCCACGGCCCGGGGTCACCCGGGCCGATGAGGGCCACGCCGTGCCGCAAAAAGAGGTCGACGTAGGAGCGATTGACCGGCCCTCCAGAGACCTGCCATGCCTGGATCGAGGCGGAAAGCTGCACCATGCGTCTACCTCGGCACCGCCAGCAACATGGCGTCGAGCAGCCGCTTTTCCTCACTGCTGCGGGGGTAGAGGGCCGACAGTGCGTTGGCCAGCCGCAAAAAGGCGGGGCCGCGCTCCTGCTCGGCCTCGAGCAGCGCGCGCAGGGCCCGGGTACGCCCTGCGCCCTGGAGCAGCATGGCAGCGTGGACACGGTCGAGCGTCGTGGCCTGGTGGCGCACGCCCAGATCGTCGTCCGCTACCGATCCCGTTCGCCGCCCACGCCGTCCGCGAACCTGCGGCGCGGTGTCCTGGCCGATTTCCGTAAGGAAATCCATTTGCACGACGGCCGCCGGGCTGCGCTCGATCTCGTTGGCCACCGCATCGGCGCCCTCGTCGCCAAAGAGCTGCCCGGCCCGCTCAGAGACGGGCAGGAGGCGGACGACGCCTTTGCGCGTTTCGATGACGCGCCCTTCCCAGTCGTCCAGATGGATGCCCAGCGGCTGGGCAAAGCGGCGCGCCACGTCAAAGATCAGGCTGTAGCCCTTGACCTTGCGGCGCGGCCCCGCCTCTTCCTCTTCGTCGGCTTCGTCCTCCTCGTCGTCCCCGTCGCTGGCAGGAGGCGCGGGCGCATCCTCGCTGCTGCTTTGCAAGGTCCAGAGAAAGAGGGCCGTGAGGCGCGCATCCTCTTCGAGCACGGCCGCCGCGCCGTTGTAGGCGCGCGACTCGGCGGTGCCCAGGATCTGCTCCAGGGCCACCCGGCCTACGACCTCCCAGATCTTGGCCAGGTACTCGGGCAGGTCGATCTCGCGCCCCTCGGCCGTCTCGACGCGGCGGTAGCGGCTGAAAATCTCGAGGGCGGGGCCGATGCAGGCAAAGACGAGGTCGGCGCCACGGATCCCTTCCCCTTCCAGCCGCTCCATCCACTGCGCCACCCGGCGCGGCAGCTCGCGCAGCACGTCGGCCCAATCGCCGATGGGGGCTTCTTCGGGGCGGGGACGGCAGATCAAGTGGATGCTGGTGGCAAGAGCGGCGGATTCCCGAGCACGCATCCGCGAACTCAGCTCTGTTGAGATCGGCCACGAACCGCTGATCACCCAGCCGCCCTTGATCATGCCTGACAACAGTGCTTCCCAACCCTCCGTTGTTTTGTGCGCAAAAACGACACAACCTACACCATCATCTCTCAGGATACGCCGGCCCTCTGCGAACGCTTGGGCCATTGCGTCTTCAAAGAATGCCCGATCCTTGGCACGTCCGTCAAAAAGCTTCGTTTCATCCTGTACCACTTCCTGGACCTTGGGAGTCAATGGATTTGTAGAGTCCATCCGATCATGCAGCAGTGGATAGCCGGGCATCGTCCGTTTGAGCCACACAAAGAAAAAGTCAGAAAGATCAGCATAGGGGACGGCGTCATAGTACGGCGGGTCTGTAAACCATATGCCTGCTGCATCGCTGGGTAGAGGGGAATGCATCGCATCTGCTAGTTCAACTGTTCCAGGCTCAGTTTGAGGTAACCTGTCGACTACTTCCCCAATCGCTTTTACGCAAAGCTGGTAGTTGCCGGCTCCATCGCCTAATGGACTGGCTTCCGCAAAGTCCCAGGTCATGGGCAACGCCTGTCGCGCAAATGTGGCTCGCAGGCGGGGAGGATCGATCTGCCAGGTACAGATTACGGAGTTTGTGTCCGCCATCTTGCTTATGGCAAGTACGAGGGCGGATGCAACTGCTCTGGGTGTTGCTTCTGCTGACTGCCCCCAAACTGAAGTAGCTCCGGAGTGGTGAATAAGGTTCAGTTTCTGTCTGTTGGTGAAAAGGTGGCCAAAGGACATCATCCCGTACCTGCGAATTGAGAACGCGCGACCAGCGCCTGAGCCACCACCGAGAGGCGTCGGTTCATCTGGCACACGGCTCATTTCGCTCGTACTTGATGAACACGCAATCTCACGCAGTCGCTTCTCTGCCAGCCATACTGCGTGATAATCCTCTTCCATCACTGCTCGGTATTGTCGCTGCCCTGAGCCTGGGACACGAATTACGACAGCCAGTAGCCGTGCTCCACCAGTGCGTTGTCCATGCTCATTGAAAACAACGTCTGCACCGCCTTGTTGCGCGCTCAACTGCGTTCTCACCCGCTCGGGGGAAAGCACCAAGTTGCAGCAAGGGCACGTTGCCTTGGCACGACTGACCGTCGCACTTGGCACCTCTGTGTTGTTCTTCGGTTCAAAGATCTCGAGCTCGAGCTGCGGAGAACTATTCTGCTGGCGGATAACGCGGTAGCGCAATGCACGTTTTCGATTTGTCCTTTTACTGAGCCAAAAGGAGCGCACAAGTGGAATCTCTGCCCCACAGCTAGGATTTTCACATCGTACTGTCCGCGCCCAAAGATAGGCGATAGGCCGCGCGCCATCAGGATCGAGTGGATAGAACTCGGCAAGCGCCTGTTCGGCTAATCTGTTGACCTCAGCACCTGCGTGGCGCAGTTTGTCGCCCAGCCCTGGCCCGTGGCGAGGAATATCCTCCAGCATAACTTTCTGGATCATGCCAGCTACAGGATTCAAATCGCTGGCAAAGGCGTCGCAGCCCAGGCGAAGCGCCTCCAGGGGGATCGAGCCACCCCCGGCGAAGGGGTCGACCACCAGCGGTGGCTCGTCGGGGTGTGCGGCCTGCACCAACCCCTGCGCCACTTCCAGAAAGGCGGCGTTGGCGGCCAGGTCCCAGTTGGCAAAGTTGCCGATGAACTTGAGCAAGGTCTGCCGCAGGGCCAGGTCGTCGGCGCCGGGGTCTTGCACCCGCCGCAAAAGCTCGCGCGCCTGCGTTTTGAACTCCTCCGGGCAGAGTGGATCGCACGGGTCGGGCAGCAGCAGCCCGAGCAGCACGGCGCGGCAGGCGCCCAGCGGCCGGCGCGCCCACCAGAGGTGCAGCGTGGAGGGGTGGCCGTGGCGGATCGACTTTTCGCGCACCGCGTGCGCGGAGACGGTGGCGATGGGAAAGTCGACCTCGGCCAGGCGCTTGCACTCTTTCGGGATTGCCATGCTCAATACTCCAGGGCCTCGTTCATTGTCTTTCGATTCCGTACGTACCGGGCTGTTCGCGAATCTGCATCGGGCTCGTCATCGCGTCGATGTCGAGCCAGTAGTGCGCCACCTTGACCACCTCGTGCCACGGAAAGCGCGCCGGGTCCCTGACCGGCTCCTGAAGCGTGGGGGTGCCGTGGCAGTCGGTGACGACGTACAGCCAGTAACAGTCGCGCCGGTCCTCGGCCACGCGGCGCTCGTTCGGTGTGAGCAGGATGGTGCCGCGCGGCGCGCCCAGTCCCTTGACCTCGATCAGCCGCAGCTCGCCGGAAGCCAGGTCGAGGCTGGTCAGGTCGTAGCCGAGGTTCTTGTCGTGCACGTCCTCCACCTGCCGGTTGTGCGCCCGCTCGTATGCCGCAGCTATCTCCATGGCGATGGCCTCCACCCTCGGATCGGGGTGCAGGTGGCGCACACCGGCCGACTCGCGCTCGGGATGGGGCAGGATCCAGACGCTGGTCAGGCACTCGACGCCCTGCAGTGTCAGGGAGCGCTGCTGCTCCAGCTCGCGCCGGCGGCCGTCGCGCCGGGCCAGCAGCTCGGCGTGGCGGTTCTCCGCCTGCGCCAGGCGGCCCTCCGCGCCCTGTACCCCCTGCTCCACCTCGACCGCGGCGCGCCCGATCTCTTCGTCGGTCTTGAGCATCAGCTCGGTAAGCGACATCTCGACGTGCGCGGCGACGTG
>JAFGIA010000062.1 GCA_016929795.1 Anaerolineae bacterium | reverse complement strand
TCCATGTAGCCCGGGGTGTCGAGCACGTTCAGCTTGTGTTCCTTCCATTCGCATGGGATCAGCGAGGTGTTGATCGACATGCGACGGCGGCGCTCCTCCTCGTCATAGTCGGACACTGAGGTTCCTTCATCAACGCGGCCCAGCCGGTTCACTGCGCCGCAGTCGAACAACAGGGCATCAGCCAGCGAGGTTTTCCCTGCGCCACCGTGTCCAATCAACACCACGTTGCGCAATCGGTCACTTTTGTAAATCGTCATCCACTTCCTCCGTCATTGGTACTGATTCCGGGCTTGTATCCATCCAAAAGCATATTTTACGCGAGATTGGAGAATATGTCAAAGACAGTGCGACGGGTGGGTAGCAGAGTTTGTCAGATTCACATCAAACTCTAACCGATTGGCAGGCTCCAGCCATTGACTTGGGTCAGATATGTGATATAATGGTGCAAGGTGAAGCATAATCCCTAGCTCTCGTCGTTGCTGCCATGCCGCCGTGACACTACTCACCTGCGGGGCACCGTCTCCGTCAATACCCTGCTTGACCGACTACTCCAGTCGCAGGCAGAGCTGCCAAAGCAACACATCGACCTTCCAGGAATTCAGGAGGGCAAGATCGGACGTACTAGCGCATCGCGTCGAACAACGAGGATTGCTGTCGTCTCTTCTCTGGTGCCCGTTTTCGCCATCCTCGGGTTGTACGTTGCTCTTACACCGGGGCGTTATGCCGCCGCATCCTCGCGCACAGACTGGTTTTTCGGGGGAGATTCCACCGGAGATCAAGTGGGGTATGCCGTGGGCAGCGCCGGCGATCTGAACGGCGATGGGCACGGCGACGTGGCGGTTGGAGCGCCGAAAGATCGCCTGGCACTCGACAAAGAAGGCGTCGTATCGGTGTTTTATGGTAGATCACAAGGCCTGCCCGGCACACCCGACTGGCAGATCGGGAGTGGACAGTCGGGCTCCGGGTTCGGCGCCGCAGTGGCAGGCGCCGGCGACGTGAACGGCGACGGCTATGACGATCTGCTGATCGGCGCGCCAGAGTTCAAGTATGACGGTAACACAAAAGGTGCTGTGTATCTTTTCCTCGGCTCGTCTACCGGCCTGGAGGCCGAGCCCAACTGGTTCACCATAGGCGACCAAAAAGATGGGCGCTATGGTGCGGCGGTAGCCGGTGCAGGCGATGTGAACGGCGACGGGTACGACGACTGGCTTGTCGGCGCCCCGCAGCAGTCTTGCGCCGACCTGGGAGAGAATCATGGGGTCGTTTACTTGTTCTTGGGCGGCGTGGAGCCGATAGATCCGGCTCCCTATTGGGAGTATCGTGGAGACTGCCCGGTTGCCCTGGCCGGCACGTCGGTGGCAGGGGCAGGCGACGTGAACGGCGACGGGTACGACGATATCGCGGCCGGTGCGCCTGGCTACACGGGCGACCTGCTCAGAGAAGGGGCTGTTCTGCTCTTCCTTGGAAGCGACACTGGCCCCGGTCCCACACCCGATTGGCACGCGGTAGGTGGACAGGAGGATGCCAGGATGGGAACGTCGGTGACGGGCGCCGGCGATGTCGACGGCGATGCGCTCGACGACCTGCTTGCCGGTGCGCCGCACTATGACACAGCGCACGACGATACGGGGGCGGCCTTTCTTTTCTACGGGCGCGATCCCGTCCCTGTCGGCAGCCCGGCGCTGCTTTCTCCGCCGCTGTCGAGTGGATCTCTGTTTGGATGCGCCGTGGCCGGGGGAGGTGACCTCGACGGCGACGGGTACGACGACGTGATCGTCGGTGCGTGTTATGCGACGATGGACCAGCGACAGGAAGGCGCCGTATTTGCATTTTACGGGTCCAGGGAGGGTGTATCGAGCAGCAGTGGCTGGCACGCGGAGGGTGATAAGGCGGACACAGAGTTTGGATATGCTTCCGCGCTCGTCACCGGGATACGTGGCGAGGGAGTTGGATCCGTGATCGTGGGCGCGCCGGGTTATCGCTTGCACACAGATCCGGAAGGGTGCGCGGTTGGCTTCTATGGGCCACTGGCTCCTGCCTATCCGTATTACCAGATCTGCTTACCAGTCGTGGTACGTGCGCAGCCTTAGTCGAGTGTAAGAGCGATTATGAACGAGTTCCGGGACTATATAATCCTTCTCCTGGGCGAGTTTGCCGGGGGGCCAGGGCCGAAGGAGAATAACCTGATCCGTTTCGGCCTGGCAGCGATCCTGTGGGCGGTTCTGCTCGCGGCCACCTGGTCGCGCCAACGCCACTACAAGCTGCCGCGTGAAAGGCTGCTCGTGTGGGGCTTTGGGTTGGGCCTTGCTCGTGAGATCTTTATGTTCAGTCACGTTTCATTCCAACTTCTCGGATGGCCAACAGGCGAGACTACCCACCTCAGCGAACCGCTCGAACATGCCCTGACGATGGCTGCCATCGTCACCGTCGCCGGGGCGTTTATTCGCTACATCCTCGACGACGCCCGCCTTTCGCGCCGCTACCTGCAAGTCGGCCTGTCCACTGTGGCAGTGGCGTTCGCTGTAACCTGGTACTGGTGGTTCGTCCATGTCACGACGAACCCGGATAGCCGGTTCAACCAGACGTGGGGGGGCACCATCTTTTTCGTGCTCACGGGTCTTTTTGCGGCCGTGGGCATGCTTTTAATGGCGCGACGACGCGGTTGGCTGCGAAACGTGATTTCCGTCGCACTCGGGATCTTTGTCCTGATCGGCATCCTGCGCCTGGTCAACTTGGCGATGGCGCGCGCGGACGCTGATGTGATCTGTCGTGTCTGCAACAGCTTGCACATTCTGGCCATTCCTCTCTTTGGCTACGTCTATATCCACGAACAGTCGCTCGAAAAAAAGGCTGCCGAAAATGCCCTGGTGGCGTACCGTGACCAGCTAGAAGGGCTCGTCACCGCCCGAACCGACGCATTAACACAGGCCAACGAGCAGCTCCAGGCAGAAATTGCAGAACGCAAGGCAGTGGAGGAGAGTATCGTCCGCCGTAACGCCGAGCTTGCGGCGCAGAACGCCATCGCCGCTACGGTCAGCCGGTCGCTCGACCTCGACCTCCTCCTCGACACGGCCCTCGATACCGCCCTGCCGGTGCTGGATATGGATGCGGGCTGCATCTACCTGCTCGATGCCGCCCTGCCTGCTCTGCGACTTCAAACCTCACGCGGCCGCCAGTTGTGCGATCTCGTGCGGCAGCCCGGCGGTTGGTTGGATACCTGCCACCAGGTGTCGCGCCAGGCAGTGGAGTTGATGCAGACCATCGCCCGCCCTATCAACCACGCGCAGTGCCAGGTTCCAGCGCACGACTCGACGTTGTGCAAGATGCAGATCGTAGTGAGCGCGCCCCTCGTGTCCAAGGATCGAGCTGTGGGTGCCCTGTCAATGTGTTCGTGCAGAGCAGACGCGATGGCCCCCCACGAGATCGAGATTCTCGCAGCCATGGGCCAGCAAGTCGGAATGGCCGTCGAAAATGCGCGGCTGTACAAAGAGACAGGTGAGTGGGCTGAGGAACTGGCCCTTCTCCACGAGTCGAGCATCTTTCTCACCGGGACACTGGATGCAGGCACGATTTACCAGCGCCTGGCAGAGCAGACCGCCAAGCTCCTGGGCTGCTCAGTGGCTGCGATTCTACTTTGGGACGATGAGCACCAGCAGGCCTTACCCGTGTTTACCTACGGGCTGGGCGAAACAGGCCTTCCAGCGGTTGAGGCACGAGGCAACTGCCTCGTAGAGGCACTACTGGCGACACGGCACTCGATTCCAGTCGAGGACGGCCGGAGCGATGACTGTGTTCCCGATGCATGGCGACAGTTGTTCGGCCCGCGTGCCCTATTGGCCGTCCCCCTGTGGGGTAAAGACCGCCCTCTAGCATTCTTGATCCTCCTGGACGAGCGAGAGACACGCAAGTGGCGCCCGAACGAAGTGCTGTGGGCCGAAAGTTTCGCCAACCCCGCAGCAATCGCACTCGAGAATGCCTATCTCTACAGCCAGATCGAGCGGGCCGCCGTACTCGAAGAGCGCCAGCGCATCGCCGCCGAGATGCACGACGGATTGGCCCAAACGCTCAGCTACGTGATGCTCAAGGCCTGTTACGCCAACGACCTGCTGGAGGCGGGGCAGATCAAACAGGTAATGGCCGAGCAACATGCCATCCAGGAAGCGATCGACAGGGCCACACGCGAGGTGCGCGAGTCGATTGCCAGCCTCCAGCAAAACCCGGCGCCGCCTCAGTCGCTCCAGGAGCTGCTCGCCGGTACGGTGCGTGATCTTGGCACCGGCACCATGCCGGCCATTACATTCACCCATTGCCTTACCGCTCCCCTCGTGCTGTCGCACCACCACGCCGAGCAGGTCGTGCGTATTGTCCAGGAGGCAGTGCTCAACGCGCGACGACACGCCCAGGCGACGCAGATCGAGGTCCTCCTCGAAAAGCAGGGCGACCAGATCGTCGTCACAGTCGTGGATGACGGCCATGGCTTTGATCCAACCGTGGCGGCGGCACGAGGCGAGCACTTTGGCCTGCACATCATGCGCGCACGAGCAGCACGCATCGCAGGCCAGCTTCAACTCATCTCACAGCCGGGCCATGGCACCCGCGTTGTCCTCAAGTGCTCGGCCGATCTGGCACACGAGCCGTCGTCCCAGTCAAGCTGGCCCGCCAGCCTGCACCCCTCTGAGCGAGGAAGTAAACGATGACCAAAATCCAGGTACTGCTAGCCGACGATCATTCCCTCTTCCGCGAGGGCCTGGCAGGGATCCTCAAAGACCAGCCTGACTTTGAAGTCGTGGGCGAGGCCGCCGATGGGCTCGAAGCGGTGGTCAAGGCCCGGGAGCTCAAGCCCGATCTGATTGTCATGGACGTGTGCATGCCCACCTGCAACGGTGTCGAGGCCACACAGCGCATCAAGCGCGAGATGGAATCCGTTACCGTCGTCATGCTCACCGTCAGCGACGACGACGAAAAACTGTTCGAAGCGATCAAGAACGGTGCCCAGGGCTACATCCTCAAAAACATCCGCTCACGAGAGCTGATCAGCTTGCTGCGCGGCGCGGTACGTGGCGAGGCTGCCATCACGCCTGAAATCGGTGGGCGCATGTTGGAAGAGTTTCGCCGTCTTGCTCAGTCTACGCTGTCGCCGCCAGACAGCGTGCCATACCTGACCCAGCGAGAACAAGAGGTGCTTAGCCTGGTAGCCTTGAACGCGACGGACGTCGAGATTGCTGAGGAGCTGGCTGTAAGCATCCATACAGTCAAGAGCCACATGCGCAACATCTTGAGCAAGCTGCACCTCAGCCATCGCCACGAGGCGGCGCTTTACGCCCTGCGGGAGGGATTGATCGACACTCCGCGCAGCCACACGCGCCCGCCCTCGGCGGGCAACGGAAAGGACTAGGTCAAAGCGTTCCAGAACTAATTCCCTCCTCCTTCAAGAGCGATCACAAGATCGCTCTTTTTTCATGCCTTAGGGGGGCGGTGAGGGATTATCACGCACCGCACAATTTGATATACTACATCCAGTATTCGAGTCACTCCATCATCCTCTCGCGAATACGCAGCTTTGGTTTGTGAGCAAGGCGCGCCATCCCTTTCAGAGCGCGCGAAAAGCCAAGAGCAACGATTGGGACAGATCCCAGCCAGAAGCGAAAGGAGGTGAATATCATGCGCAAGCTCCTGCTGATTCTGCTCGTCGTGTTAGTCCTCGTCGTCTTTGTCGTCGGCACTCTGCCGGTCAGTGCCGCCAACAACCAGCCAGGCGACCCGCCTGGTTGGTCGCACGAGAATCCTGGCCAGGGCGGTAGCGACAACCCTGGACAGGGCGGCGGCGGTGAGCCGCCCAAGCCCTAGTGCGTGAGCGAGGGCCGGCCATCTCGCCGTTCACGATGGCTTGCCCTCGCTCCCACCCCCGGCTGCTGAGCAGGAACTAACATCCAATTGCGATGGTTAGGAAGGGCCATGAGATCGAGACGGTTCTTTGTCATCTTGGGCAGCGCGCACTTTATGGACACAGTCGAAGTCTACCTGGAAGGCACCCCTGAGGTAGGCGTCGTCCGCATTCATCCGCCCGTACCGGATGTCGCGTCGCGCCTCCAGTCGCTCCATCCGGACGCGATCATTGTCGATCTCAACGCGCCCAACCTGGGGTTTGTCGTCACGGTTTTGCACGAACGATCCACCGTGCCTGTCTTTTGCCTCGACATGACGCGCAGAAAAATGATCGTGCTCACCGGCCAGCAGTACACCATCTCCAGCGTCGACGACCTGCTACAAATCGTCGAGTATTATAGCCAGACCTGGAATAACAGCGGCACACCGCCGCAGTTCCTGGATATTGCACAGATGACATTTGCCAAGAAAATCGCCGAGATTCAGACGGAGGGAAAAGGATGAAACGCAAAACTGTTGTATTTACACTGCTGATCGTGATGCTGGCCAGCAGCGTCACCTTTGCGGACGACGGCGCCATGTTTCGCCGCAACGTGTCTCACACGCCCGACCTGGAGACCGAGCGCGCCAACATCAACCACATGGCTTTCTACGTCCCGGCGCAGTCGTCAAATGGCACCCTCGGTGTCCCAATCGAGTATCATGACGCCGAGGGTAATCTGGTCGACACTCGTGACTATGCCAAGCCTCTCGTGGCAGTCTACATCGACGCCCTGCCCGAGCACGAGGAGGAAATCCGTGGCGCCTACTCGATCATGAGCGGCACCAGCTTTGGCGCGCACGACGCCTACGCCGCCCTCTCGCTGGACGACGGTACGAGCTGGAAGCGCACCAACCTGTCACTCTCCGCCGACCTGTCGTCCTTCACGCTCGCCAACGGGCACCCCTATCCCGGTGACGCGCACAACATGACCTTTGCGATTGCCGGCGACAAGGTGCTGGCCGGCTGGATCAGCAAATATTGCGACGGCGGCTCGCCCGCGTACACGCTGGTCGACGACATGGGTACCAGGCTTTACCCAGACATCTGGGGTGTGATGGGCAGCCAGGGCTCGGTGGACTATACCCTGCAAGGCTTTCCGGAAGTAGGCGAGATCCCTTACTCCTGCGTGTGGTCAGCGCGTGGCACACTGGTACCACTCGACGACACACCCACGGATGGGCCTTACGACATCATCTGGACCAAGGCTGAGCGCTTGACTTCTGGCCGGCGCGATGCCAACCGCCTGGAGATGGCGGGCGACAGCGCTGCCGGCTTTATGATGGTCTGGCAGGAAGACCCCGAAGGGCTCCGTCCCGGCCAGGGTCTTGGCCCCGGCGAGGGCTGGTCCGGCGCCGTGGTCAACGCGCAGACCGACCTCTGGTATTCCTATATCTCGATTGCGGACTTTGAGATGGTGCAGATCTCGGATGACGATACCACCCCCATCTCGATCTATGATTACACTGGCGAGACGATGCCCAAGGTGGCGACCCCGATGGCGCTGCCGGTACGCCTGACCGACAACGCCATGTGCAAGGTCAAAGTGGGCAGTCCTTCTCCTCCCTATTGCTACATCGACTTTGACAACGTGGACGCTGACGGCAATCTGATTCTGCCCGACCCGCTGCCAATCGCGCCTAATGCGGAATCGGACTTTTGTGCCACGCAGGTCACCTGGACCAACCCTGGCGGCACCCCCCTCACCTTGTGCGTGGCCGAGGATGGCAGGGTGATGCAAGGCCGCGTCGGCGCATCGCGGCCCCGGGTCAACGTGCAGCCTTACGACTCGGATGGCGATAGGGCCTACGACAGCGCCTTTGTCATCATGGGCGCCGAGGAATCAAAGGCGCTGGGCGAGGGCTCCACGGGTGACGATCTGGAGCCCGAAGACATTGGGAAGAACATGTGGTACTACTCCTTCGACCTGCTCAACCCGGCTATCGTGCAGCAGGGTGGCATGCTCAACTGGCCCGCCAGGGATCCGGCGACCGGCGATTTCTTTGAGATGCTCGAGGATGACTGGGGCAACGAGTTCTACGAAACCGAGATCTCCCGCCGCTTCTCCCACATGTCCCAGCCGATCCACCAGATCGGCCCGGCCGGCATCTCGTCGGTGCTGATCGTGAAACAGGGCATCCTCAACCAGGGCGGCCCGGCGGATATCTTCTTACGGCTGACCAAGGTTCCTGATGGCGTATGGGAGGATTGCGACGCAGACCCTGCCACTCCAGAGCGCTGCCTGCCCGCCGGCTACAACCCCTATGCCTACGAGAACCTGGTGTGCCAGGATGCCGGTGGAAACAGTATGTGGGCCTACACCGACGGCTCCAACCCGCGCTACCTCCAGGGCCTGTGCCTCAGCACCGGCATCAATGTCTCCGGTGTGAACATCGATGCCTGCGACAACGGCTCAAGCGGTGCGACATGCGCGGCACTTTTCCCGTGGGATGGCGGTGTCTCGCCTTTCCCCAAGGTTACCCAGTGGTCTCAGAGTGTAGACAACCTCGACGACGAGTCGTGGGAGAACCCTTACGACGTGGCCAAGGGGCATCGTGGATTCCTCGACGGCGATCTTGTCATGATGATGTACGCCTGGTCGCCCAACTGGCAGGCCAACAGCGTCGGCAACGACCACTACAACCTCTACGCCCGCCGCTCCTTCGACGGTGGCGCGACGTGGACCACTACCCCGGCAGAGCTGGGCGGCGATGGCACCGAGACCTGTGAAAACTACAAGCAGGCCGACGGCACCATCACCACCGTCTGCACCACCTACAGCGCCGGCGAGTTCGAGCAGGCGCGCAACCTCTCGCAGCTCATCGGCAACAAGGAGACGATCCTCGACCCGCGCTACACGCCCACCGGCGGCCTGAAGATGCTGCCCATCACCGACCTCAAGGGCATCGGCTTCTCCGGCTATGGCGACGATGTGCGCGACCCGTCCAAGTTCTTTATCGTCTACGAGACCGGCGATAACACAACCGTCGCCGAGGGCGAGGCGACGCCGCTCGACCTCTTTTACAGCCGCGCCACCAACTGGGGCGACGACTATGACCTCGTCGAGTACTACAACCAGAGCACCGGCGAGACCACGCTGGGCTTTGACTGGCTCGAGCACGACCGCGAGGATCTCTCCGGCGAGGCGGCCAACACCTGCAACAACGGCGGCAACTTTTACTATGTCATCTGGAATCAGTGGCAGGAGGATGAGGAAGAGAATGTGTCTGACAGTGACGCCATCTTTCGGCGCGTGATGTACACCGCCGATAACGTTGAGGCCAATCCCATCGCCACCATCCTCTACCGCAGCCACACCGCCGCCTCTCGCGCCCGTGGTGACGTGCTCACCTTCGTTGGTTCCGCTCGCGACCTCGACCACGTGGGCGACGGAATCGTCGCCTATCGCTGGCACTCTGACATCGACGGCCAGCTCGGCACCGACAGGATCCTCGTCATCCCGGCCAGCGACTTGAGCCTGGGCATGCACACCCTCACCTTCAGTGCTCAGGACGGCGAAGGGCAGTGGGCAGAGGTGAGCATTGGCCTGCTCATCGCTGAGAACCTGTATCCCGCATACCTGCCCGTCGTCAGCCGTAACTAGACGATCAGAGCCAGGTGGGTGTGGGCGGTGCGAGCCGCCCACACCCACTATCTATGTCATTCGGAGACTTTATGAGCTCTGCAGTCACAGACAGAACCAGAAACCGAAAAGCACGCGAGCGTCGCGAGCAGACCGTGTCCAGGCAGGAGAGGGGATGGACCACGGCCACCAGCCTCATCCTCCATCTCCACCCGCCCCGCGTGCCCGCCGCGGCACTGCGTTTCACCTACACCTGGGGACTCGGCGGCATCTCGGCGCTGCTGGCGTGCACGCTTGCCGCCACTGGCGTGCTCCTCATGTTCCGCTACGAGCCAACCATCGAGCACGCCTACCTCAGCATCCGCACACTCGAATCACAGGTCCCCTTCGGGGCACTCTTTCGAGCGCTCCACCACTGGTCCGCGAACCTGCTCGTCATCACCACCTTCCTCCACCTGCTGCGCGTCTTTTTCACCGGCAGCTTCAAGGCCGGGCGGGCGGTGAACTGGCTGGTGGGTGTCGCCCTCCTGATCCTGGCCCTGGTAATGAACTTTACCGGCTATCTGCTGCCCTGGGATCAGCTCGCCTACTGGGCCATCACCGTCAGCACTGGCCTGATCGCCTACGTGCCGCTCGTCGGGACGGCCATCAGTCGATTTCTCCTGGCCGGCTCGCAGGTGGGGCAGGGCGCGCTTTCCAACTTCTATGCACTGCACGTCGCCGTCGTACCGGTGCTCTTTGCCGCCGCGATCGGCTACCACTTTTGGACGATCCGCAAAGATGGTGGCATCTCGTTGCCCGCCACCGAAGAGCGCTCCCCCCGTATCGAGACGATCCCACACCTGGTACAGCGCGAGATTGCCGTGGCGGCGCTCGTGCTTGTCTGCCTCGTCATCTGGTCGATGCTGGTCCCGGCGCCCCTCGGACCCCTGGCCGACCCGGTCAACTCGCCCAACCCTGCCAAGGCGGCGTGGTACTTTGCGGGGCTCCAGGAGATCCTGCTCCACATGCACCCGATCGCGGCCATGCTCCTGGTCTTTGCTGCCCTGGTGGGGATTACGCTCCTTCCGTATACCGACCCTGAGCGTGCGAGCATCGGTGTCTACTTTCGCTCCAGGCGCGGGCGCCAGGTAGCCATCGCCGCGACCGTCCTCGCCGTCGACCTGGTGCCGATCCTCGTCGTCGTCGACGAATTCTGGCTCGACCTGCCGGGCCTGCTGCCTGGCTGGCCCGTCTTCGCCTCTTCGGGATTGCTGCCGCTGCTTTTGACGCTCGGCGGCCTGGCCGGAGTCTATGCCCTGGCGCGCGTGCTTTTACGCGCGGACCATGACGAGGCGACCCTGGGTGCCGGCACCTTTATCGTCGTCGCCCTGGTCGTGCTCACTATCGTCGGCGTCTATTTTCGCGGCCCAAACATGGCCCTGATCCTGCCCTTCTGAACAGAGGAATCAAGATGGAGAACAGTTTGAACGTTGAGGACTTGGAAGGCTGGCAAGAACAGGCGAGTGAAACCGAGCACTCCCTGTCGCGGCGTGCTTTACTCAAGTGTAGCATCGGCGCGCTGGGAGCCATCGCCCTCATCGAGGCTGGTGCTGCTGGCGTTCTCTTTTTGCAGTCGACCGTGCAGGATGGTGGGCCTGGCAGCGTCGTGATGGCCGGCGGGGTCAACGACTTTGCGCCGGGCTCGGTTACCGAGTTCGCCGCCAGGCACTTCTTTTTGCTGCGTGCGCCCGATGGCGGCTTTCTCGCCCTCCACAACCGCTGCACCCACCTTGGCTGCACCGTCAACTGGGTGCCCGCCGCCAACAAGTTCATCTGCCCCTGCCACGCCGCCAGCTTTGATGTCTTTGGCGACTTTCATGGCCCACCTGTGCCGCGACCGCTCGATACCTTCCCGGTCACTTTCGAAGAAGGAAAGGTGCGGATCGACACGGCTCGCCCGCAGCGCCGCGAGACCTTTGAACCGGGGCAGCTCGTGTACGCGCCGTCGCCCGAGATCGTGTCCGGCGCGGTTGCCCGTCCTGCCATTTGGACCACGGCGGACGATCCCGCGGAAGGGGACAGCCAATGAACCGCTACTATGCCCTGACGCTGATCGCGCTGCTCGTGCTCGTCACCGCGCTGCCCCTCTACGCGATGGGAGAGCCGACACGCCTCGCCGCCGCGGGCTCGGCGCAGGAGCAGCGCTTTCTCAACGAGGGCGTCGCCACCTACGTGGCCAACTGTGCCGCGTGCCACGGGCGCCTGGGTGAAGGTGTGGGGGCGATGCCGCCGCTCAACAATGCGGCACTGGCCACTGCGGACCGCGCTGTCCTGTACAGCACGATCGCCCACCCACCCCACGGCACGGCCATGTCGTCGTGGCACGTCGACGACGGGGGTTCGCTCAATACCTACCAGGTGGAATCGCTCGTCACCCTGATCCGGAGCGCGGACTGGGTGCCTGCGGCAGCACTGGCGGACCGCGTGGGGTTCGTCGTGCCGGCGCCAGAGGCCCCTGAAGTCAGGCTAACAACGATGGAAGGGACCAGCGAGGATCCCCACGAGTGCCGGGCATGCCACGAGGAGCCGGCGATGCACGCCGAGCGCTTTGGCCTGAACTGCGCGCGATGCCATACTCTCGATGCCTGGAAGCCCGCCTACCTTACCCGTCACACCTTCCTCCTCGACCACGGCGACGAGGGGCAGGTGGCATGCCAGACGTGTCACACCACTACCTACGCTGCCTACACCTGTTATGGCTGCCACGATCACACACCAGACGACATGCACACCGTGCACGACAGAGAGGAGATCACCCGTCTCGAGCCGTGTGGCGAGTGTCACCCGACGGGTGCAGCCGACGAGGCCGCCGCCCTCGGCTACGGCGTTTCCGGGGGGCACCTCCGCGAGCCATTTCTGTCCGCGCCCGAGGTGCTGCTCGGCGAGCCGATCCCCGACCTCGATGGCGGAAAAGATGGGCCGCGCAGCGCCGGCCGGCACTGATCTTGGTTTTACCTGGAGGCATCTAGCCCGATGAAGCTTCGACTGTCAGCCTTCTCGAGTCACCTGCGCACACTGCTGCAGGAGCGCGCCACTCGCGGCGCGCTCCTCGCCTGCGCGTTCCTGATCTTTGGTGGGGGCGCGTACGGCTTCAAGACAAACTATACCCCTGGACCGCTGTCGGCAGTCAGCTACCGCGGCGAGCCGATCAACGGCTACGAATCGCACGCGGCGTTCGAAAAGGATTGCCGCCACTGCCATGCCCCTGTGCGCTGCCTGTCTGCCAACCTGTGCCAGGACTGCCACAAGGAGATTGCGCGCGAGCGAGCCGATTCGACCGGTCTGCACGGGCTCCTGCCCGGCACGGCCAAGTGCCAGAATTGCCACTCGGAACACGCGGGCCGCGATGCGATGATTTCTGCCGTGCCATTTGTCAACGTCGATCACGAGCAGTTGACCGGTTTTAGCCTCGCGCGTCACCAGCACGATTACGAAGGCGCGCCGCTCGGCTGCCAGCAGTGTCACACGGACGGGCGCTACGTGTCCGACCCGGTCGCATGCGCTCCGTGCCACGAGGATTACGATCCGGCCTTCCTCGACGCTCACACCGCCTCGTTTGGCTCCGGCTGCGTCGTCTGCCACGACGGCCGCGATCGGATGATCGACCTCGATCACGACGCCGTTTACGTCCTCGACGGCGCTCATCTTGGGCTGGAGTGCGCGGCTTGCCACGGCGGGCCCCCGCCCGACACGCCGCGCACTTGCGTGGCCTGCCACGAAGATCCGGCCGCACACGCCGGCAGTTTCGGCCTCGACTGCGTACGCTGCCACACGACCACCGCGTGGCTGCCGGCCGAGCTAAGAGAGCACGTTTTCGAACTCGATCACGGCAGCGAAGAGCTGGTGGCATGCGAAACGTGCCACGTTGATAGCTATGTCGCCTACACGTGCTACGGCTGCCACGACCATGAGGCGGGCGATATGCGCGACGTGCACGCCGCGGAGGACATCTGGGACATGGATCCGTGCGCCGGTTGCCATCCCACGGGTGAGCTCGGGGACGCGACCGAGGCATACCAGGGCGCATCTGCACCGGCGTGGCACACCGACAACAGTGGCGAGCAGCAGCTCGCCGCTCTCTCTCCTCGGAGGATTCTGCGGTGAAAAAACTCTTGATCGCGCTCCTCGGCGTCCATCTCTTTGTCATCTTGATCGTCGCCTGCCTGTTCGTGCTCTCGGAGACCTATCCACTACGGCCCGGCATGGCGTTCTACCGGGTCCAGAGCACGGCCGAGCAGTGGCGCTTACAGCTAGCCGCCGACGACGAGCGTCGCGCCGAATTCGCCCTCGACCTGGCGGAACGGCGTCTCGCCGACCTTGCCGCGGCGAACGGCTCCAGTCGCGTGCGAACGGCGGCCATCGCCCTCGATCGCGCAACCGATGAAGCCGTGCGGCGCCTCGAGCCCCTCTCTGCCCAAGACCAAGCCATGATGTTCGAGCGCCTGTCGGGGTTCCTGAGCAGGGCAGAGGTCGTCGTCGCCGCGATCGAGCCGGACAATCTGCTCCTCGCCCTCGTCGCCAAGCTCGGGACGTTGAGAGAAGCAGAGAGCGTCGATCGCGCCGTTGCCCTCGTGCCTCCGGTTCCCAGGAGCCTGGCAGAAGCACTGCCGATCCCCTTCCTCAGCTCCGAACTGGATCACGACGTCTATCCGCTCGGGGGGGGGCACGTCGACGTCGAATGCGAGACGTGCCATCCCAGCGGCCTGTACGCAGGCATCCCGGCAGAGTGTGACGGCTGCCACCCGGCGCCGGCAGACGGCGTGTACGTTGCCCACTTTGCGGGCGCGTGTGACGAGTGCCACACAGTAGACAACTGGGAAGTATCCGAGTTCGACCACGCCGGCGTCGGCGAGTGCGCATCGTGCCACCAGGAGGACAATCCGAAGCGCCACTATGCATTCGCCGGGCTGGCGATCAGTCATCGCTACTTGACGGGGGCCATCGTTACAACGAACCGCCAGGTGGCGTTCGCGCCAGCCGGCAGGCTTCTTGCCGGATGGCAGTTGGAAGTGATGGGCAACTCAGATCCGTGCGCCCCTTGTCACGTCAGCACGGACGACTGGCACGTCACCACGTTCGACCATGCCCAACTCTTGGACTGTGTCTCCTGCCACCCGCCAGAGCGAGGGATCGACCATCCCTACGACGACCAATGTGCGGCCTGCCACGGCACCGTTGACTGGCAGACTGTTGCCTACGATCACGCCCAGGTGGACGAGTGCCTGCCGTGCCACGCTGCCGACAGTCCACGCGATCACTACCTGCAGCCTGCCGACACCTGGCTGATCGCCTGGATTCCGCAGCGGCTTCTTCTATCCGACCCTGCACCCGCGACCGAGTTTGGCATCGCCGCCAGGTGTGCGAACTGTCACAGCAGCACCGATGACTGGAGCGACGTTCGCTTTGATCACACACAATTTCCCGATTGTATCCAGTGCCACATTCCGGACACACCGGAGGATCATTACGCCGGCCGCTGCGAGCGGTGTCACACCACGGCCGATTGGCAGTCGATCGATTTCGACCACACAGGGCACAATGACTGCCAGGCGTGCCACGCCGAGCCCACAGAGCACTATCCTGGCAGTTGCACCACGTGCCACAGCATCGACTCGTGGCAGTCAACGCGTTTCGATCACAGCACCTCCATCACGTGCAGCACCTGCCACAGCGCCGATGCACCTGGCGCCCACTACACCCTCCGCTGTGGGAGCTGCCACGGGGTGGAAAAGTGGACATCCGTCCGCTTTGATCACACAGGCTACGACGACTGTTCGAGCTGTCACGAGCAGGCGAGCCACTATGCCGGCCAATGCTCGAGCTGTCACAGCACCGCTGCGTGGCGTCCCTTCTGGTTCAATCACGAGGGATACAGCAACTGCATTGGCTGCCATACAGGGCAGGCGCCCACAGGCCACTCCACGCGCCAATGCTCGGCGTGCCACGACACCGTCAGTTGGGGCGGTGTTCAGGATCATAGCGGCGCCACCGCGTGCCAGACGTGCCACACGGCGCCGACAGGCCATTGGCCCGGCTCATGCGCCGAGTGTCACAACCCGAGCAGATGGCGCGACGTCACATTCCGTCACAACGGCGACAGCCTGTGCGTCGAGTGCCATCGTGCTCCCTCAAGGCACTACAACCAGCTCTGCTCTCGCTGCCACACCACTGTGAGCTGGCTGCCGGCGGCGATGGATCACACCGGTCTCGTCGACTGTGCATCCTGCCACCGGGCACCGGCAGGCCATTGGCCCGGGCAGTGCTCAGACTGTCACTGCACGTGTGATTGGAGCAACGTAACCTTCCAGCACAACTCGGACAGCAGTTGTGTCGACTGCCACGCGGCGCCGGCGGCGCACTATGGCGATGGCTGTTCCCTATGCCACAGCACCGAAAGCTGGCTTCCGGCGACGATGGATCACACCGGCTTTGTCAACTGTATAGGCTGCCACCCGGCGCCTGCCGGCCACTGGCCTGGCCAATGCTCAGACTACCACAATACGACCAACTGGAGTGACGTGACGGTGGTTCACGATGCGAACAGCTACTGCATCGTGTGCCACACTCCTCCGGCAGCTCACTACGACCAGGTGTGCACGGCATGTCACAACCTGACGAGCTGGACGGAGGTCGATTTTCCTCACACCGACGCCGTCGATTGTGTCTCGTGCCATCCGGCTCCCGCGGGCCACTGGCCCGGCCAATGCTCGGGCTGCCACAACATAGAGAGCTGGGCCGACGCCATCTTTGACCACTCTGGCTATACAAACTGCAAGGCGTGCCACGCGCAAATTCGTCCAGCCGGCCATGCACGCGGCCAGTGCTCCAAGTGTCACACGACAGACTCGTGGCAGGTAGTGGCAACAGCGACAGCGCAGCCGACCGCCACACCCACCGGCGCGCTGCCCACCGCTGCGCCCACCACCCCGCCGCCCGGTGAGGCTCCGACTGCGCTACCGCCGACGGGAGCCCCCATCGTCCCGCCCACAGAGACGCCCACCGCGCCGCCATCCAGCGCGCCGCCATCCACCCCACCCGCGCCGGCAACCGAGACCCCCACCCCACAGCCACCGCCACTCCCGGCGCCGGAGCCACCACCCCCGGCGCCGGGGCTGGTGCCATTGGTGCCAGAGCCGACTCCGGTGCCTGTCGAGCCGCGCGGCGCGGCTGGCGTGCTGTGCGGCGATTGTATCGCGGTTCGTGCCATCAAGCGGCGTGGCCAATTCGCCGCCCTTGCACAATTCGGACGATTGTACCCGTAACGTCTGGACTGGTTGCTCGTCTATAGAACGAAGGGAAGTGACTTTTGATTGAGAGCGATGATGTTTTGCTGGAACAAGCACGCCGGCGCCAGGAAGGGGCAATCGGTGAGATCTATGATCGCTATGCGCACGCGATCTATCGTTACCTCTACCGAATCGTCGGCGATGCGTGGGCGGCAGAAGATCTGACGAGTGAGGTATTCTTGAAGCTGCTCCATACGATCGGCACAACGACAGGGCCTTGCACCACCCTTTCCGGCTGGCTCTACCGCGTGGCGCGCAACCTCGCCATGGACTGGTTTCGTGCACAGGCAAAAGTGGCACCGTGCGAGCTAAAGGAAGAGCTGGTGGGCGACGAAGAATGTTCTATCGCGCGCGTCGCCAGGCGAGACCGACACACACAGCTTGGCGAAGCGGTACAGAAGCTCACGGCCGATCAGCAACAGGTCATCCTGCTCCGTTTTGGCGAGGGGCTCGCGATCAAAAACGTTGGCCGGATCATGGGCAAGAGTGAAGGCGCGATCAAGGTGCTGCAATACCGGGCGATCCGGCGCCTCCAGAAGTTGCTTCAAGTGGAGGGAGCGAGATCTCATGTACACAAGACGGGTGAACCAGTTCGAAGCGTCCCTGCAGCGAGCGGCACAGGGCGAAACAGTTGACGGCGACCTGGCGCCGTTGGTCAACACAGCTCGATCGGTGTCGGCTATCCACGTGCCACCGCCACCACGTGGGCTGGAGGAGGGCCGCAGGCAGCTCGTGGCCGAGGCGTCTCGCCTGCCGCCTCGTAGGCCACTGGGGTCGCATCTTTCGCTCTTTGTTGTGAGAAAGATGCGCCCTGCAGCCGCCGTCGTCAGCCTGCTCGTCGTCCTCGCACTCCTGCCCGGCCTGTCGTACGCTGTCGCCGCGAGCACCGACGGGCCACTGCACGGACTCAAGATCCTGGGCCAAGAAGCTCGACTGTGGCTGACGAGCAATCCCGAAGCGGCTGCAGATCTCCAGGTCGCGATGGCGGAAGAACAGATGGAAGACATTGTGACTGCGCTGGAAGGGGGCCGGCAGATCGACCCCAAGGCCGTCGACAGGGCCGAGAAGCATCTGTCTCGGGCCGTCCAGGTCGTCAGCCAGGATGGCGACGGCTCTGATTCCGCACCCAAGCTGCGCCTGATGAATACAATTCAGAACACCTACCACAACATGGTGCGCCTGTTCGGTGCAGGCTCAGATCCCGAGTTCGAGCCACTTCACAACCTGATGCGATCGATAGAGCGCGCTCGCGAGCAGCTCAGCCACGGTGCCGGCCAGGCACAGGGAGAGCAGGAGCGGCGACAGGAAGGTGTGGCCCCCGACGACCAGGAGTTTGGCCCGCACGGCCCCGGGCAGCCGGTGCCCGCAGCGCAGGGCACACCAGGCCCAGGCGGGCCGGCCGCTTCGGCTCCAGGGCCAGCATCCGGTTCGCCTGGCAAGCCAGCCGATCCGCCCGGCCCCGGGCACGAGGTGCCGCCAGAGACAACCTGCACGCCCGCACCCACGGCGCCGGCCGAGCCGCAAGAGGGTGGTGGCAACCAGGAGCAAACGCATGGCGAGGCGGGCGACGACAAGCCGCAGGACAACCAACAGCCGGGGCATAAGGGAAACAGCGGGCGTTCCCGGCAACCATAGACAGGGCCGGCCAGCGGGCCCGGCCCAAGTTGCTCCGCTATTGCAGGCCGGCGTGCAGCGTGCCGCCCGGGGGAATGGCCTGCAGGAGCGAGCAGCAGCGGTGCCGGGCCCGCAACAGATCATTCACGTGGACGTTATCGTCGACGGGGTTGTAGGAGGAAACGACGCATGGAAACGAAAAAGGTCGTTGCACTCTTTGGCGACTCTTTGTTCATCGATACCGTCGAGCTGGGCCTGCAGCGGCGTGGGGACGTCGGCGTGGTACGGGTGCTGGGTGCCGCGCACGACGCGCTCGACAGCCTGAGCGCTCTCTGCCCCGATCTGATCATCTTTGAGATGAATGACCAGAGCGCATCGATGGTCCTTCCTCTGCTTCAGGATCACCACGATATTCCACTGCTGTGCCTCGACGTTACCTGCAGCAAGGTCGTGGCCCTATCGTGCCACCACTATCATGCTACTTCGGGTGATGACCTCGATCGCCTGATCCAGCAACAGACCGCCCATCGCTTCCCCATCTGACAACCGCGCCAACCCGCGACCCCATTTTCCGGCCCCGCGGCCGCCAGACTCCCCCCACTCTTTGCTTTGACACGGCGCGACGCAGGCGCACGCGACACGTGCTGACCGCCCCCGCTCCACCTGCTTGGGGATTGCAAGTCATTTGACTTCCCCCGGCTTGTCGACTATAATCAAAGGCAAGTCGTGTAGTCGCTGCCTGTATCTGCAAGGTGCAGGCACGATCGGTCTTTTGGAGGCGTCAATGGATCTACGAGAGCAGTTGTCGGCAGAGCTGAAAGAGGCGATGCGCGAGCAGGACGACGTGCGCAAGCGCACGATCCGGTCGGTGATTGCCGCCATCAAACAGGCGGAAAAAGAGATCGACAGCCATGGCGAGCGCGTCAAGCTCGACGAGCCGGCCCTGCTCGCGATCGTCGCCAAGCAGGCCAAGCAGCGCCAGGAGTCGATTGTCGAGTATCGGAAGGGC
>JAFGIA010000406.1 GCA_016929795.1 Anaerolineae bacterium | reverse complement strand
CGACGGTGTACGCCGGCGGCGGACAGCATCACGTCGCGCGCTCGACCGATGGCGGCACGACCTGGGAGCCTGTGGGCACGTGGCCAGGGGCGTGGCCGCCTTCGATACGTACAGTGGCGCTGACACCAGATTACCCACAGAATCCCACGGTATACGCCGGGGGGACCGGCTTTTGGCGACTCACACCCGGCGCGACGGTGTGGGAGGCGGCATCATTAGGGCTGACGTCCGAAAAGAGTGTCGGATCGGTGGCCGCGTCGCCCAACTGCGGGGCGGACATGACGCTGCTGGCCGTGGCGATGTGGACAGAGGAGGCTGAGCAGCGCACGGGCGTGTGGCGGTCGGTGGATGGGGGCGTCTATTGGATGCCCGCGAATGACGGGTTGGTGGCGGACGGGGTGATGCAGGTGGCTTTCTCCCCGCGCTACTGCGTCGACGGCACGGCGTACGCCCTGGCACAGAGCGGGCTCTACCGCTCACTCGACAGTGGGCAGCAGTGGACCTGGGTAGGTAACCCGCCCGAGGGGGCAGTGGTGCAGAGCCTGGTGGTGGACCGCACCGGCGATGTGTACGTTGGCACAAGCCAGGGCGTGTGGCGGTACCACACCTCCGCCTACGATGTGGTGGTGAATGGCGGATTTGAGGCAGAGGGCGGCTGGGAGCTGGACGCCTCGTGGCCGGCAGAGTACAGGGGGGACGTGGCGTTTGATGGCACCCGCTCTGTGTACATCGGTCTAGACGACGAGGCCAATACCTATACCTACAGCTCGGCTCGCCACGCAGTGAGCATCCCGGCAGACGTGGAGTCGGCCATGCTGAAGGCGTATGTCTATCCTTTATCGGGAGAGGCGGGGGCGCGGGCGGCGGGCGCCGCCTGGCAATCGGGACAGAGGGTCGACGCGGCCGCGTGTCCCGGTGACGCGCAGTACCTGCTGCTGCTCGATGATCAGACAGGAGAGATCGTAGAGAACCTGTTTTGGGAGCGGACGAACGACCGGCATTGGTACGAGCTCACGTTCGACCTGGCCGCATACGCAGGCAGGGGGCTCGTCCTCCACTTTGGGGTGTGCAACGACGGCCAGGGGGGGCGAACAGGGATGTTTGTGGATGACGTGTCGCTGGTGGCGCGGCGATCGACCGCGCCGGCGGATCACGTCGTGTATCTGCCGCTGGTGATGTGCCACTGAGGCAGCCTGGGCGCCCGATGTTGATTTCCTCTTGCTTTTTCTAGGAGAGAACACGAGCATCCGGGGTTCGGTGGTTACCCTTTGACCCTTTGGCTGTTTACCCGGTGTGTTCGAGAATCAAAAAACTGGAAACGATCTTGACAAGCCGGTGCCGGCATGGCGTGTTTGACCGGCCGGTTGATTGCTGCTATAATAACATCTGTTCTCGCGCTGTGCGGATCCTTTGCCGATGACTGGAGGTCGGGTGGATGTCGGACAAACTGCAGCAGGCGATTGCGCTGATCAAGGCCGGTGACAAAGAGCAGGGGGGCGAGCTCCTGGCCGAGATTTTGCTCGAGAACCCGGACGTAGAGCTGGCATGGCTCTGGAGGTCGGGGGTGGTGCAGGATGACGAGGAGCGCGCCTACTGCCTGCAGCAGGTGCTTGCTCTGAACCCGGATAATGAAGTAGCCCAGAAGGGCCTCGCGATGCTCCGCACCAAGGGGGTGCGGGTAGAGGCCGGTGATGTAGGGCCAGAGGGTGGGCCGGTGCAGGGGGAGATCGAATCGTCACCGGGGCGCGCTGCGGTGGGAGCAGATGATCCGGCGCTGGTGGAGTATGTGGTGCGCGAGATAGGGCAGCAGGCACCGCGCCAGGACGTGATCTATGAAGTATGCCAGCGGACAGGCATGTCGTGGCCCATGGCGGAGGCGTTTGTGCAGCGCGTGGAAGCCGACCGCAGCCAGGAGATCCGGGGCCGGCAGAGGCCATTGCTGATCTTGGTGGCTGTGATTACGTTGATGGGGGGGGTATACTTCTTTTTCACAAACATCTCCTACCTGATCCCGGTTTTCCAGGATCCACTGGCGGCTGTACTATCGGCGCCCTATATCTGGGGACGCGTGGTGTTGGTGGTGACAGGCGCGGCGATGGTGGTTGGAAGCCTTCTCGGCCTGTGGCAGTCGCTGAGCCCGTCGACTGCTCCCCCACTCATCGATCTGGCCCAAGAGGGCACGGGCAGCAACCGTTACAAGTCGGTGGACGACATGTTCGAAGTGGGTATCTATGTGGGCAGCAGTGGCAGCAGGCGGCGGCGCCGGCGCAGAGGGACACGGATTTTCTAAAGGGCTCGATGGGCAGCAAGACGTTGGACAAAGCAGTCTTTCAGGATCTTCTGTGGCTGCTGTCCGCCAGTCTGCTCCTTTTGGCAAGCTGCTCTCCACCCTCCACACCATCGCCAGAGGCTGGTCGCGAGATGCGTCCGGATGGCACAGTGCTGCCCGATGCGCCGACTGCTGTGCCACAGGTATTCCTCCCAACTGTTTTTGCGGACGCAACCCAACTGCCGGCTGGTTGGTGGCAGCCGCCGGTCGGGATGAGCTGGCAGTGGCAGTTGACGGGAGACGTCGATCTGTCGTTCGACGCCGAGATGTACGACGTCGATCTCTTTGACGTCGAGGCAGGTACCGTAGCGGCGCTGCACGCCCAGGGGCGGAAGGTTGTGTGCTACCTGAGCGCGGGCTCGTGGGAGGATTGGCGCCCCGACGCCGGACAGTTTCCGGCCGAGGTACTGGGCAACGAGTACGAGGGGTGGCCGGGTGAAAGGTGGCTGGATATTCGCCGGATCGACCTGCTGGCGTCGATCATGCGCGCGCGACTGGACCAGTGCCGGGCCAAGGGGTTCGACGGGGTGGAGCCGGACAACATCGACGGCTACGCCAACGATACGGGTTTTCCGCTCACGTACGGGGATCAGCTCGCCTACAATTCGTGGCTGGCGGATGAGGCGCACGCCCGCGGCCTGTCGATCGGCCTGAAGAATGACGACGAGCAGGTGGCCGACCTATTGCCCCACTTTGACTGGGCGCTGACCGAGGATTGTTTCGCGCAAGGCTGGTGCGACGAGGTGGCACCTTTTGTGGACGCGGGAAAAGCGGTGTTCGCCGCCGAGTATACGGACGAGCTGAGCCTGGACGAGTTCCTGGCAAACGTGTGCCCGGAAGCGGAAGCGCTGGGCTTGAGCGCCATTTTGAAACACCGGGACCTGGATGCGTGGCGGCAGGCCTGCCCGTGATGGTCAGGGATGCAAGGTGAGCGAGTTCGGCACTTGATGGAGAGATGATGGCACGGCGCACGCTGTTCGTCCCATACCGGCCCCAAACGATCCTGAACAAGGGCAAGCGGGCAGATCACTGGTTCTGGACGCGCTATTCCGCCTACCCCTACAAAGGCTGTCAGCATCGTTGCCTGTTCTGCTACTGCCTGCCGTGCGTGCAAGTACGTGACGATCGATTCTCGTTGCAGCGGATGCATTCGACATTTCTGGATTACATAAGCGCAGCCGGCGATGCCAAAGCTTGGTCACTGTGGCACGTTGAAACCGCTAGAATCGAGCGCAGGGGCTAGCGAGCCGTGCAAGCCGGCAGGAGTCGCAAGCTTGACTGGCGGTCAAGATATCCATAAAGTCCAGAGTGCACCGACTCTAGACTCTGGTGCCATGCAAAAAAAGGTTGACGGATGAAGGGTTTTCGGCTATAATTGACGTGGGTATCGGTCTAGTGTTGTGGGAGGATTCTCGATGCCTGCTCTGCAACTGTTTCTGCTGGGCCCATTGGACCTCCGTTACGGCGACCAGCAGCTATCCAAGCCACCTACGCTCAAGTCGCGATCCCTGCTGGCCTATCTCGCCCTACATCGCAACCAGCCACAGGCTCGCGAACGATTGGTCGATCTTTTTTGGGGCGATCGTCCAGAACGTAGGGCACGCCGCTCACTCACGACCGCGCTGTGGCACATCCGCCGTTGCTTGCCAGAGGAAGGGCTCGTTCGGAGCAAGCTCAATACTGTGCAGCTCGATCCCGGAAGCGAGCTATGGCTCGACGTTGACGAATTTGAGGCAAAAGCCGCCAGGCACGATATTGCGAGCCTCGAGACTGCCATCGCCCTCTACCGCGGCGACTTGCTGGATGGCTTCTACGACGACTGGATCATTGCGGAGCGTTACCACCTCGAGCACCTCTTCTGTGAGGCCCTGACCCGGCTGATGGCCGCCCATGAGACAAGGGGCGACCACGAAGCAGCGTTGGCCACGGCTGCGCGCCTCCTTCAACAGGACGATCTGCGCGAGGATGCTCACCGCGTGATCATGCGTGCCTACTGTCGACTGGGCCGGCGCAGCGCGGCTTTGGAGCAGTACCGCTATTGCCGCCGAGTTGTCGAGGAGGAGCTCGGCGTAGAACCGATGGCCGAGACGACCGAGCTCAACCAACAGATCCTCGACGGTCGACTGGCGGCAGAGCGCATCCCGGAAGGCATTCCAGCTCAGATGCCGTCACTGCACCCAGCAGCTGCTGCCGGGCGCAATCCGTTGGATGTGGTGACCCGCACGGTGCTCGTAGGCAGGGCGGAGGAATTGGCTTTCCTGGAGGATTGCTGGCGGGCGGCTGCAGCAGCTGGGCCAAGCCTCGTGCTGCTCAGCGGCGAGGCCGGGGTCGGCAAGACCCGCCTTGTCGAGGAGTTTGCCCACCGCCTTCGCTCGCAGGGTACCCACGTGATCTGGGGTCGCTGCTACGAGTTCGAGCGCATGTTGCCCTACCAGCCGATTGCCGACGCATTGCGCACCGTGCTACCAAACCTCACCTCATCTCAACTTCAAAGTGTTCCTACCTGGACACTGGCCGAGATCGCCCGCCTGGTGCCCGCGATCCTCGAAAAGAGACCAGACATCGAGATCGCACCGATGATCGCTCCGGGCGAGGAACGGGCGCGCCTCCTAGACGCGACAGCACGTCTCCTCGCCGGACTGTCCTCCACTGCGCCGCTGCTCCTCGTTTTGGAGGATCTTCAGTGGGCCAGCGAGTCTACCCTGCAAATGCTCCACTACCTGGCGCATCATCTGACCGGTCAAAGCCTGCTCATGGTTGGCACCTTTCGTCCTGAGGGCCTGGCAGCCAGCCACCCTGTGCTCGACCTGCGCCGGCGGCTAACGCGTGAGCAAGCCACCAGGTCGCTCGGGCTGCGACGCATTTCGGCCGCGGACGTGGAAGCCCTGGTGAGAGAGATGTCAGGAGCAGGAGAGGCGATCATCCCCCTCGCCGAGCGGCTGTATCTCGAGACAGAGGGCAACCCGTTTTTCCTCGTAGAGATTGTCAGTTCGCTATTCGAGTTGGGCGTGATTCACCTGGAAGGAGGCGCCTGGCAGGGAGCTTTTGACCAGATCAGCCGCCAGGAGCTGCCCCTGCCGGACAGTGTAAGCGCGCTGATTGAGGCACGAGCTCGCCGGCTCGGCGTCGACACGCAAGAAGCCCTCAAGCTGGCGGCAGTGCTCGGCCGTGAGTTTGATTTCGATGTGCTCAATGCGGTCTGGGAACGGGGTGAAGACGCGACCCTGGGGGCGCTCGACGAGCTGCTGCGCCAGCGGTTGATCGACGAGGGGCGGGGCACGACAGCTCGCGACTATGCCTTCACCCACCACAAATTACAGCAGGTGGTTTATGCGGCGATCCCACGCCGCCGCCGGCAGCAGACCCACGCCCAGGCGGGAACTGCGATGGAACAGTTGTACGCACCCCGGACCGAAGAACTGGCTGGAGAGATCGCCTTTCACTTCCGAGAGGGGATGCGACACGACCAAGCCTTGATGGAGAAGGCGATAGAGTATTCGCTCAAGGCGGCCGATCAGGCGCGACTGGCGTATGCACAGCGCGAAGCTGTGGGTTATTACCAGGAGGCGCTGCGGATCCTGCAGGAGCAACATGCTTATGAGCCTGCGGCCCGGACGCTGATGGCCCTCGGGCTGACCTACCACAGCGCTTTCGAGTTCCAGCAGGCTCGCCAGGCCTATGAGAGAGGCTTTGAAATGTGGCAGCGGGCCCGCGCGGTGGAGCCATCCGTCCCCCCGCAGCCGGCGCCTCATCCATTGCGGGTGCACCTGGGCAACCCTGTGACGCTGGATCCGACGTTGGTAGTCGATCCTTACTCAGGCACCGTGATAGAGCAATTATTCTGCGGGCTCGTCGAACTCACCCCGCAGATCGGCATCCAACCCGATGTGGCGAGCAGTTGGGAGGTTTCCGAAGGGGGCCGCAGGTATCTCTTTTATTTGCGCGACGATGTAGCCTGGAGCGATGGGGTGCCGGTGACGGCCGGGGACTTTGAGTTCGCCTGGAAGCGCGTCCTGGATCCGGCAACAATGTCACCTGTTGCCAACTTGCTGTACGATATCGCAGGCGCGAGAGCCTTCCACAGTGGCGAATGCGGGAGAGAAGATGTGGCGGTGCACGCTGTAGACGAATTGACACTGGTGGTCGACCTGGAAGCGCCGACGGCTCACTTTCTTCAGTTGCTGGCTTACGACGCCACTTATCCAGTGCCTTCTCATCTGCTGCAAATGTACGGTGACTCGTGGTCGGATGCGGACAAAATCGTCACGAATGGGCCGTT
>JAFGIA010000405.1 GCA_016929795.1 Anaerolineae bacterium | reverse complement strand
TCGCAGGCTACACGCCCGACGTCCCACGCTGGCTGGTCAGTCTCTTCCTCGCCATCGTCCCTCTCAGCTATCTCTACGCCACAGCCCATCACAACCTATTTGGCATCGATCGCCTGCTCAACCGCACCCTGATCTACCTGATTCTATCACTCGCTCTGTTTGCCGTCTATGCCGGGCCGCTCGCGTTGCTATGCAGGTACCTGCCTGGTGAGTGGCTGCCGCAGGTGGCGGTCGTGATACCCGTCACCTTGGTGGTCGGACTGTCGTTCGATTCACTGCGAAAACAGGTCCAGAGGTGGGTGGACACCCTGTTCTACGGTGGGTGGTACGATTATCCGCGTGTGGTGGAACAGGTGAGCGATGCGCTGGCGCGCAGCCTCCAGAGAAAAGAACTCGCCTCCGTCCTGGCCGGCCAGGTGCCGGAGCTGATGCGGCTGGACGGCGCGCAGATCTGGATCGGGGAGGAAGTGGTGCAGTCCTCTCACGCTCGGTCTCCCATCCGTTCGCCCAGCCTGTCCTTTCGGTTCAGGTGCGAGGGTAGGGAGTGCGGCACGTGGATTGTCTGGTCGCGGCACGATGAGGAGGGCTTTTCTGCATCAGACCGGCGCATCCTGAACACCCTCGCGCGCCAGGCCGAGATCGCCCTGAACAACGTGCTCCTGGTCGAGCGGCTGCAGCGCCGGCTGGACGAGATCCGCACCGTGCAGCACCGCCTGCTCTGCTCCCGAGAGGAGGAGCGTGGGCGCCTGGCCCGCGACCTGCACGACGGGCCGATCCAGGCGCTCGTCGGCCTGAACCTCGAGCTCGCACTCCTCATCGCCGCGTGGGAAGAATCGGCACCCGGCCCGGCGCGCCACACAGAGACCCTGCGCGAGATGTGCGGTGAGGTGCGCTCCCTGCTCCACGACCTGCGCCAAACGTGCGCGCAGCTCCGCCCGCCGATGCTGGACACCCTGGGGCTGGGCGCCGCGCTGCGCGCCCTCGTGGCAGAATGGTCGGCGCAGCACGATCCCGTCGTCCACCTGGAACTGCCGCCCGACGAGGCGATCCGGTCCCTGCCGGCGGACGTCGCCGTCAACCTCTACCGGGTCGTCCAGGAGGCGCTGTCCAACGTCGCGCGCCACGCCGCGGCACGCACGGTCACCGTCAGCCTGGCTCGTGCGAGTCCCGCCCGCACCCTCACCCTGACCGTGCGCGATGACGGCAGGGGGTTTGTCGTGCCCGACGACCTGCACCACCTGGCGGCGGAAGGGCACTTTGGCCTGGTTGGGCAGTCGGAACGGGCGGCGCTGATCGGGGGCGCGTGGACCGTCGAGTCGGCCCCCGGCCAGGGGACAACGCTGCGCCTCATCTGGCCCAAACCGTAACAGCCGGCGCCCGCCTCGCACCGCGCCAAACCCGAACCAAAGCCAAGGTGAAAACTACATGCTGTGGCCGGTCTCTGACCGAGCCACCCCGGCCTTGGTACAGATTCCACCCTGGCTTCAGTTCGGCTACCCGTCATTCTGGTACCCCGGTACCGCAAAATCCGGTACCCCAATCCCGGCTCTTGCGGTACTCTGCTCCCGCTTTGCCGCGCACAAGACGGTACCCCACTCCGATGACAATCTCCCCTTGATATGGTATTCTGGGATCGACTGTCATCGCACTCACTTCGCACCAGCATCGCAGAAGCACTTCCGAGATCTTGGGCCACACTCGCAAGGACCTACTGAGGGGATAGGACGCGTCGCGTGCGCGACAGCTTGCGGTGACGGGCGATCAGTAGCCTGTCAATCGTGATTTGACGGGTTGCTGCGGCGAACAAACGGCCGAAGCCTTTACTACGAACCCATCAATTCCCTTGACGCACTACCAGGGAGAGCACCTGGATCACTGGCTTTGCACGTTGGGAGATCTGGCTCACGTAAAGGCGCAAAGGCGCAAAAAGATGACAGAGACTTGGCGTCTTGGCTTTGCGTGAGCTTCTATGCCAAAAGTGCAAAGGTGGTGCTGGTTGTGAGCAAAGCGACCGAGCGCTATCGTGGAGAAGCGTGTGACGCGCGTCTTGATCGTGGATGACCAGCCGGCGTTCCGGCGCTCGCTGCGGCGGCTGTTGGGCCACGTGGGAGTGGCCGTCGTCGGCGAGGCAGGAGATATCGTCGAGGCCGAGTCGCTGGTCCGTGCCTTGCAGCCCGACCTGGCCGTGCTCGACCTGGTGCTGCCCGGCATCGACGGCCTGGAGGGCATCGGCCGCCTGAAGGCGCTCTGCCCGCCCATGCGCGTGATCCTGATCAGCGCGCATCGAAACCAGGCCAGCCTGCTGCACGAGGCAGCGCGGCAGGCGGGCGCCGAGTTCTTTATCTCGAAAGACGCGTTGGACCTGGACGTCGTGGCGAGTTGGGGCACGCCACGAGAGAGAGGAGGTGAGGTCACAGGAACATGATCGGCGGTATCGGAGCGATGAATCGTCTGCACGGCGAATCACTTTTGGAAAGGAGAGACTGAACGTGAAGCACAACACGTGGTTCAAAATGGTTATGGTCATTGCCCTGACCGTGGCGCTCAGCTCCGGCGGGCTGCTGGTGCACGGTGCCCGCGCGCAGGAAGAGAGTGCGCAGGGGTCCGCGCTCGATCCCGCGGCGCCAGGCGCGGTCCTGGCCGATCTGGGTGATCAGATCACGTACCAGGGACGGCTGATGAGTGACGACACCCCGGCAGATGGCGCGTACAATTTTCAGTTCAAGTTGTTCACTGCCGCTAGCGCGGGTACCCAGGTGGGTGACACGGTCACAGTGGAAGACGTGACCGTCAGCGATGGCTTGTTCACCGTCAAGCTGGATTTTGGAAACGTTGATAACGTCTTTGATGGCCAGGCTCTCTGGCTGGAGGTGAGCGTGGCGTGGTGGCGTGACATTTCGTATACGACACTGAGTCCGCGGCAGATGCTCACGGCTGCGCCCTATGCACATAGCCTGCGGCCTGGCGCGCACATCGAGTCCACAACCGGCAGCGCACTCATGGTTCAGACGAGAGCAGAGTTAGGTGCAGCGCTATACGCTGATGCGACGTCGACCACTGGTGCCAGCAGCGGCGTAATGGCCCACAGCCATTCGCCCCTCGGCTTCGCGGGGCTGTTCACCAACTATGGCGGTACAGCCCTCGTCGCGACGGCGAGTGTCGACAGCGGTGTGGCCCATGGCGTGCAGGGCCAGAGCAACAGTCCGGATGGTGTGGGCGTGTACGGGTCGGCTCCCACGGTGGGCGTGGAGGGCCATTCCAGCGCCACCAGCGGCCATGCCTATGGCATGTGGGGAGAAAGCGCCAGCACGACAGGCAGAGGCGTCCTTGGTTTTGCCACGGCGGCTACAGGCGCGACCCAGGGCGTGCACGGCAGGAGCGATAGCCCTGAAGGCAGCGGGGTGTTTGGCAACGGCAACGCCACGGACGGCGCGAACTGTGGAGTGCGCGGAGAAAGCAACAGCACCCTTGGCAGGGGCGTCTTTGGGCACGCGCTGGCGACCAGCGGCACCAACTTTGGAGTGTATGGGGCGACTGCTTCCGCCAGTGGCTATGCCGGGTACTTTTCGAGCCGCGTCCACGTCAACGGCACCCTGTCGAAAGCGAGTGGCTCCTTCAAGATCGATCACCCTCTCGACCCCGAGAACCGCTACCTCTACCATTCGTTCGTCGAGTCGCCAGACATGATGAACATCTACAACGGCAACGTGACGCTGGACGAAAAGGGAGAGGCGTGGATCGAGATGCCCGACTGGTTCGAGGCAGTCAACGGCGACGCCAGGTACCAGTCCGACTATCGCTACCAGCTCACCCCTATCGGCGGCTGGGCGCCCCTCTACGTCGCGCGTGAAATTGAGGGCAACAGGTTCCAGATTGCCGGTGGCGAGCCGGGCATGAAGGTATCGTGGCAGGTCACGGGCATCCGCCACGACCCTTACGCCGAGGCGAACCGCATCCAGGTGGTGGAGGACAAGCCGGAGGACGAGCGCGGCACTTACCTCCATCCAGAGGTATATGGCCAGCCAAAAGAGATGGGCCTGGACTACCAGCGGAATCAGTAGCCGCACGGGCCACGGCAGCCGGGCGCGGCAATCCCGCCAGGCGGGGCGAGCCGCGGCGGAGCGTGGACCGGAAAGGAGGCATAGGATGAGACGAGTGCGATCCTGGAGCGCACTGTTGGTGTTGGCAACCCTG
>JAFGIA010000404.1 GCA_016929795.1 Anaerolineae bacterium | reverse complement strand
GCTTCCGCGACCGGAGTCGCTGCCGGCTCCACAACCGCGGGCTCTGCGGTCGGGCCGCACGCGACGAGCAGGCTGCCCAACATAACCATAAGAATCAGCAATGACGTCATCCGCTTCATTTTTCTCTCTCCTTTTTGAGACTAAGCAACGCTGCCAACACAATGAAACACGATGGACGCCTGTGGGCGCTCTTCACAGACGAATCCTGGCCTCAGCTCCCTCTCCTTTCCCCGGCCAGCCGGCCGGTATCCTGTCACCCACCACGTTCGCCGGCGGCCCGGCTTCCACTGCGCGATTGTGAACCTGTCCTGCCTCGATCCGCACACCCCCATTGTACCCATACTTGCCCAAACAGGCAAGTCGGAGCTGGAACGGACAGAGTAGACATGGTGCCACAATCGTCCCGATTGTGCCCTCGGCCGCCGCTATACCCCCACCGCCCTGCGCACCACCGCTCCCTTGATCCGTGTCACAGTTCGCCTCTCGAGGATCGTCAGCTCCTCAATCCCCACAGGCCACCGCGTCAGCGACTCGTATCCCTGATCCGTGATCAGCAGCGTGTCCGAGTGCCGGAACCCACCCACCCCGGGCAGGTAGATGCCCGGCTCGACGCTCACGATCATATTCGCCGCCAGCACGTCGTCGCTGCCGGCCGCTACCCACGGCCCTTCATGGTTGCCCAGGCCAAAGCCGTGGCCCGTGCGGTGCAGCAAGTACTCCCCCAGTCCCTCGGCGCGCAGGAACCCGTTCGCCGCTTCGTCCACCTCGGCACACTCTACACCCGGACGGAGCAGGTCGAACGCCCGCCGCCGCGCCTCGCGCATCGTGGCAAACATCTCTTTCATCTGCGGCTCCGGCGGTGCCAGAAAGTAGGTCCGCTCGCACTCGGCGCCATAGCCGTTCACCCGCATAAAGCTCAGCCCGATGTGCGGCCCATTCGTCAGCCTGTCGGCCACCGCCGGCACACCGTGCGGCATGGCGCTCATCGGCGCCGGCCACGTCGCCGTCAGCACGCTCGTCGTCAGCGGGTCGAACCGGGTGTTCTTGATGATGTCCATCTGGACCGAGCGCCCCTGGGAAAAGATCTCGATCTCGGACACGCCATGGTAGGACGCGGCCAATATCCTGGCCATGCCCAGGTCGGCATAGTGGGCCGCCTGCCGCACCATCTCGACTTCTGCGGGCGACTTGACCAGGCGGAGCTCCTCGACCAGCGGCAGCGTGCACGGCGCCGGCCCGCACAGCACGTCGGCGACCTCTTGCGTCAATGTCGGCTCGACCCCCAGCGCCCGCACCCCGTCCAGGTTGTCGAGCAAAAAATCGGGCCACCCATCACCCGGCGGCGACGGATAGTCCCAATACGCCTCAACCTCGCCCACGTTCGGTGCCGCCCTCAAGTGCTCCTCCTCGAGTGCCGGCACGAGCAAGGTCGCTGCTCGATCGGGCCATACCAGAATGAAAAAAGGCCGCTCCAGCGGCACATACACCACGCCTGTCAGGTAGTAGATGCTGTCCTGCGCCGACACAAGAAATGCGTCCAGCCCACGCGCCCTTACCGCCCCCTGCAGCCACTCCATCCTCCCCACATACTCTTCCCTGCCGATCATCTCCCCTGCCTCCATTCCAGGCTGTCCCTTCGCCTGCAACACTCTCCCACTCCTCGACCCGCTCGCGTCGGATCACGCCGAGGGTGCTCGAGACACCCACCGCTCCCTCTCCCTCCTCGCCCATGCCGGCGATCACGATCACGACAACGATCGCGGCTTTTTCCTGGAATGCCTCCTGCGTACCCGCGTTCGTGTGGAGTATAACACAGGCGCTGCGAGCGGTCAAAAGGCACGCGCTGAGCCTTGAACTGACATGCGCCGCCATGCAACACGCTTGCCCAGTCCCACACTCTGTGTTACAATTCACCCTGCACTTGCACGGCCTTGTGCTGCGTTTTCCTTCAACAGCCTACCTGCCAGGGCAGGAGACGGAGGGTCATCCAGCGATGCGCGTGGCAAAACGGTTATCGGATTCAGTCGATCCGCCGCCCCCGGCGCAGCACGATATCACGCCTGCCTTCAATATCGGCAACTCCACCGGCAATTGGCGCATGATGACAGACCTAGACGCCGCTGAGGATGCGATGCGCGAGTGGCGCGCCAAGACGTTGAACATCCTCATAGCCATCGCAGGGCTGGTAGATGGGGTGTTGGCAGTGGCAACTACGGCTGTCGCACCTCATCGACCCGATCAACAGACGATCGTGCTTGTGTTTTCCGCTCTGGCCTTGGTATCGGGTGTGCTGTTCCTTTTCCGCCGGGCTGACATGAGGAAACGATCTTGGGGGCTCCTGCTGGTAAGCTATGTCACAGGCGTCACTACCCTGACCTTTCTTGGACTGCACAGCCTCGCTCGCTTGTACATGTACGCGCTACCCATCGTGGCACTCACGCTGCTTGGCGTCCAGGAGGCGCTCCAAATGTCGGCGCTCATCGTCCTCACAATGTTTGCCGCCTTTGCCGGCAACCGGTTGAATGCAACCCTGGAGGCACTTGGTCTCCAGGTGGTCATCATGGCGCTCCTCATCCCGCTCTACCCTTTACAGGCCCGAGTGACTCAGCGAGAGCGATGGCGAGCAGATCAACTGGCATGGGCCAGGCACCAATTGTCGCAGCAGAACGCCACGCTTGAGCAGAGAGTAGCGGAACGCACTGAGGAGCTGGTGCACGCCCAGACGGCGATGCGCGAGGCAAAAGAAGCCGCCGAGGCCGCCACTCACGCCAAGAGCGCGTTCCTGGCCACCATGAGCCACGAGATCCGCACCCCCATGAACGCCGTGATCGGCATGACCGGCCTGCTGCTCGACACCCGGCTCGACGTCGAGCAGCGCGACTATGCCGAGACGATCCGCACCAGTGGTGAGACCCTGCTTGCCCTGATCAACGACATCCTCGATTTTAGCAAGATCGAGGCCGGCCAGCTCGACCTGGAGCGGCACCCCTTCGCGCTGCGCGACTGTGTCGAGAGCGCCCTCGATCTCGTCGCCCCCCTTGCCGCCGCCAAGGGCCTGGAAATCGGCTGCCTGCTCGACGACCGGCTCCCGGCCGGCATCCTCGGCGACGAGACCCGCCTTCGCCAG
>JAFGIA010000403.1 GCA_016929795.1 Anaerolineae bacterium | reverse complement strand
GTCGGCGAATTTCAGGAACCACTCGATCTTTTCGCGGATCTCGCGCTTGGACTTTTCGATCGTGTCGCGCGTGTCGATCTCGTAGGCATACAGGTTCTGCGTACTGGCCACCAGCGAGTGCCGGCCGAATACATCCTGGCCGAGCATGCTCGTCAGGCTGTGCACCGGGTTGGTCGACGCGAGCAGCGTCTTTTTCCCCTGCTGCGCAAACCAGAGCGCAGCGGCTCCTGCCATCACCGTCTTGCCTACGCCACCTTTGCCGCCAAAGAACACATACTTCATGCCAGGGTGCTCGGTAAGGAATTGTGCCGTCGTCTTTTCGATCATGACTCTACCCTCCGAACAGGCTGTGCGCCATCTTTTCGATCATCGGCAAGCCCGTGATGTCGCGCTCGAACTCGGGGACATAGCCCAACACGTCGCCGCCCAGCTCGCGTTGGATCGTTGCCAGGTGACCCTTTTGCATCGCCAGCCGGTGGCGCAGATAATCCGGAATCTCCTGTCGCCCCAGCTCTTCAGGGATGACACGGTTGACGATGTAACCCGACAGCGGCACATTATACTTGGCAAACAGGCCGGCGGCCTTTTTTGTGTCGAGGATCGCCATCTCTTCCGGGATCACAACAAAGAAAAAGGCAGTGCGCTGCCTGTCGGTCAGGATGCCCGAGGACTTGTTGATGCGCGTCTTGATGTATTGCAGCTCGCGCAAGATCGCATCTTCCTCCGATTCCTTGCTCCGTTTCATCACCGATGCCACTTTCGAGTACTCTTCCATCTCGGCGCGCAGCGCCGTGATCTTGTCGATCCACTCGTCGTACACACTCGCCATGCTCAGATAGTAGAGGGCATGTCCCAGCGGCACCAGATCGTAGATATAGTAGTCATAATCGGCGCTGACGACAATGTCGACCACCGCATCAAAAATGGCGCTCTCCTCCATCGCCGGCTCGGCCGCCGCCGCCTGGATATAGTTCTCGATCTCTTCCGGCACCTCGGTCATGCCGTACATGTCGAGGATCTTGGCGCGGATCTCGTTTTGATACTCACGGATACGCTGGTCGGCGTCGATCTCTTGCGCGAACAGGTTCGGCATGATCTCCACTGCGCCCTTGCCAAAGATGTCCCGTTGAAAGATATCCGACAGTGACGCCTGGGGGTCAACCGAAAAGACCAGCACCTTGTACCCCTGCTGTGCCAGCCAATAGGCCGAGGCGGCGCTAAACGTCGTCTTGCCCAGCCCCCCCTTCCCCCCGAACATGATATACCGGCGTTCGGGGTTCTCCTCAAAAGTCTGTTTTAGTGACAACTGTGTCTCCTCCTCTATGCCAGTGCGTCGGTCAGGTCACGCTCGCGCAGCATGCGCCGTTTCCATGTGCTCACCTGTGGCACCACGTAGGGCAGCAGGCGCAGCGAGTAGTAGGGCGGCAGGATCGGAATGCCGAGCAAGTCACCCATCGTGATCAGGATAAAGAGGTGCTCCATACTGCCACGCGTCTTCAGGGCATAGCGGGTCATGTCGTGTCCCGCCATGCCATACAGGACGCTTTTGAACGTATCTAGAAATCCTGCTTTTTTTGTCTCTTCAGGCATCAGTGTCCCCTCCTCGAGAATCAGCCTATCTCACTATCAAACAAGTCTGTCAGGTCACGCTCGCGCAGCATGCTGTAGCGCCAGCGCTCGACCGATGGCACCACGTAGGGTAGCAGGCGCAGCGCATAGTAGGGCGGGAGTAGTGGCACCCCTAGGACGTCACCAAACACGGCCAGGACAAACAGCCGTTCGCGCATGCCACGTTCCTTGTTCAGCTCGCGCACCCAGTCGTACACCGTTGCGCCGTAGAACATCTGGCCGACCATTTTGACCAGGCCAAGTGCCTGCTGCTGCCATCTTTTGAGCTGTCTGTTGTCCATGACGAATTGCGCCTGCTTCTCCCCTGGCACCTGCCGCATTACTGAACTGGTTGCCAGGAAAAGGGGAGAGCCCGAGATGAGCTCTCCCCCTTTCGGGTTCTACACACACTCAGGCTTTGGCCTCACGAGCCTGCTTTTTCGGCTGCGCGCGGAAGCGCTGAATTGCCTGGATGCCATCCCAGGCCAGAATGAACGCCGTAACGATCAGGATCACCGCTACGGTGCCGATCACGATCTGTGCCGTGGTGTACTGGCCAGGGTTTGCCTGTGCGCTCGCTTTAGGCAGGTTGATAAAGAACGCCTCGTATGCCTTGTAGAGCAAGGCCGCGATCGTGGTGACGAACATAAAGACGAACGGCCAGAATGTCCACTGGTAGTTCTTGCCCTTCGACATCAGCCACAGCGTGATCAACAGCAGCGCCAGCGAGGCCATGAGCTGGTTGGCCGCGCCAAACATGACCCAGATCTGGAGGAAGGGGACCAGCCAGATCAATGCCAGCGTCAAGACCAGTGCGATGATCGTCCCCACGTGCACGTTCTTGATAAGCGGGAACCTGCTCCCCAAGGCTTCTGCGCTGGCGACGCGCATAAAGCGCACCACCAGGTACATGATCGTCAGTGCCATCAGGGTGAGGAACACTGCGCCATACGCCTTGCCAAAATCCACCGGCAGTCCCCACTGGTTCATGAACGCCGCCAACCCACCGGCAAAGACGGTCGCTGCGCCACCGGCATCGAGATACCCCTGGTAGCTGCCAAAAGCAACCGTGGCGGTCAGGAAGGCCATGATGGCAAAGAACATCTCCAGGAACATCGAACCCCCACCGACAAAGAGTGCGTCGCCCTCCTTTTCGAGCTGGCGCGCCGTGCCCGAGCTGGAAACGAGCGAATGCCATCCGCTGATGGCGCCGCAGGCGACCGTGACAAACAGGATGGGCCACAGCGGGCCGAGGCCGGCGACGTTGAACGACGTAAAGGCAGGAAAGTCACCCATGCCCGGGTGCCAGATCAGGAGTCCGATCACGCCGCCCAGGATGCCCAGGGTTACGATCCAGAAGGCGACATAGTTGATCGGCTGGGCAAAGCGCCAGATGGGCGCCACGGCGCCAACGTAACAGATCAGCACGACCAGCAGGCTGCCGATCAGCCCGGCCTGGGTTACGTTCAGGAATGCGATTGGGCTAGCTGCTCCTCCGCTGGTGCCATAGATCGAGGCGAAAAAGTTTCGTGCCGGCTCAGTGGTGCCCAACCAGATGCCAAAGAACGCGAGGATGACCGTCACGACACTGGTGAGGATGATGTCTTGCTTCCATTTGTATGTCATCTGGCCGGCGAGGATTCCAACACCGATGACAAACAGGACACCGAGTGGCACAGCGGGATTGGTCAGCAGCCCAAACCCGACCTGGGTGCCAAAGGCGCCCATGATCAGCCACAGGTAGAAATAGATGAAGGTCAGAAGGATGTTCCGAGACCGGGGGGAGATGAGGCGGTAGCTGAGGGCGCCGAACGATTGCCCCTCTTCCTTCATGCCCAACACGATGCTGGCATAGTCCTGCACCCATCCGATGAAAAAGGTGCCGACAATGATCCATACCAGTGCTGGAAGCCAGCCGTACTTGACGGCCACAATCGGCCCGAGAATCGGGCCGAGGGCAGCGATCGACTTGAATTGGTAGCCAAACAGCACGTTGCGGTTGGCGGGCATAAAGTCCACGCCGTCCATGTACATCGTCGCCGGGGTAGCCTTCTTGTTGTCCGGCTGAATGATCGTGCGGTCGATCCGCCTGGCATACACTCCATAGCCAACCGCGATGGCCGCAATGCCGAGTAGCAATATTACAACGCTCATCGTTTTTCCTCCTGCTCCTTTGTGAGAAAAAAAGCTCGATCCGCGTCACGCCGGCATATCCGCCACGATTTTTGCCCTGCTCTCACCCCCCTTCTGCTACACGCCGGCTCCGCTGTCCGGCGCAATGGCGCTCGATTCCCCTGATAAGACACAACCAATACGAGACGCCTTGGGTGTATTCTTTCTGTTAATCTGCCATACCGAAGGCCATGGCTAGTGTACCACCAAAAAAGTGAATTGTCAACTGCATTTGTACCATCTCACCCGGTCGCGTGGGATCGGGTGAGGTGCACCGAGACGTAGGTCAGGCGTTGGGTTGGCGTAGGGCAGAAAATCCCAAAATGTGGTATACTGAGATTAGCCCAAGGATGGAGAGGCAACCGCTCTCCACAGCGGGGCAAGTGGATATGGAAGGCCGCTCGTGTGCAACATCGATCTCGAGTGGCGTTGAACGGGAAAGGAGGGCACCTTCGAACTAGTAGAACCAGTCATGCAGGTGGCTCAGAGGATCTCTCCCGCAATCTGCCGGCCCCTGGCCTGAAGGCACATGCCGGATCCTTCGAGTAGGAGCACTCGACCGGGAAGACCCCGACGAGCCCGCCCAGTAGGAAACCGCATAACAACTCTTTGGTGGAGAAGGGCCTGATCAGGCCTTTGCATAGTGGCACGGTAGGGCTGGAAGGAGTGTGGTTGTAACAGCCTCGCCGAATAGCATTCGAGAAGTCAAAGGCGCCGGAACCCGTAGTTCTGGCGCCTTTTGTCGTTTCTTCCTCTGCACACCACCGAGAGATTAAAGCAGCTTGTCGATCACAATGCCCGCAAAAATGAGCGCCAGGTAGAGGCTGGAAAGCTTGAACATCAGCCAGGCGTTACGCTCTGTTGGCTGGAGCACAAGATACATGTGCCCCACGAGCGAAACCAGCCCGCCGGCAATCGCTAGCGCGAAATAGATCGGGCCAAAGTCGCCCACCACGCCCAGCACCAACGATTCGGCCACCATCAGCACCACGCTCCCCGCAATAAGGTACACTGCGCGTCGCAGGTTCGTCACCACCGGCAGCATCGGCACATTAGCCCGTGCGTAATCCTCCCGGTAGCGAATCGCCAGGTTCCAGATGTGATTCGGCGTCCAGGTGATCACCAGCAGGCTGATCAACACCGGTGTCCACGTCACATTGCCCTGCACCACGGCCCAGCCAAAGAGCGCCGGCATGCCGCCGCTGATCGACCCCAGCAGGATATTGGTACACGACCGCCGCTTGGCGAGCAAGCTATAGATCACCACGTTGTCGAACAAACCCAGGAACATCCAGAGGGCTGCCAGGGGGTTAAAAACAAGAGAGAGGCCCATCGAGAGCATCCCTAAAAAGAGCCCCCACGCGAGTGCCTTTTCAGGTGGGTCGATGCGCTTACCTGGTAAGGGCCGCCCCTTGGTGCGGTCCATCAGCGCGTCAATGTCGCGGTCGATGTAGCACGTGAGCGTGTCGGCTGCAGCGCAGCCGGCCGTGATCGCCACCAGCGCCACGGCCCACTCGGCCAGCGACAGCGCGCCCACGCCACCCGCCGCCACCATGGCGCCGACGCACGTCACCACGAGCAGAGCCACCGTGCTCGGCTTGGTCACCTCGACGTATTTGCCTATCCTGGCTCGCCAGTTGCGGGCCGCATCGACCGCCACCGGGTGGACCGACCGCGCGGATTCGTCAATCATAGATCGCTACCTCCCTTGGCCGGGACATTATAGCGGAAAAGGGCTAGTGGGTCAAACCATTGCTGCCATTGGTTTTGCGCTGTCCGTTCAGATGGAAAGGCACATCGGTCACAATGACGCCTGGTGTGTTCAAGAGGGCCATTTGTAACATGGGCGCGGCCTGGTTGTGCAACAGGTTGTGCCACCAGCGTTTGGGCACGAACTGCGGCACGACGACGGTGACGAGCTCGCCTGGCTGGCGTTTGGCCAGGGTCTCTTCGATATAATCCAACAGCGGCTCAATGAGCGTACGATAAGGTGAATCGAGGATGACCAGTGGCACACCCTGGCCCCATTGTTCCCACTTTTGCAGGACCTTGTCTGCCGCAGCCGGTTCCGTTGCTATGTGCACGGCGGTGATGTTGTCCGAGAGCATGCGTGCGTAGCGCAGTGCGATCAGTGTGCCCTGATGCACCCCGCTGATAGGCAGGATCACCCGGTGGCTCGTCGTCTCGGGCAGCCCACCAAAGTGTTCGAGGGACAGGCTGCGGGCCAGATCCTGGTAGTGATGATGGATGCGCATAAAGACGAACACCAGGGTGGGGATCAAAATAACCACCATCCAGGCTCCCTCGCTGAACTTGGTGACCGCGAAGACAATCATGACCACGACCGTACAGGCCGCGCCCAAGCCGTTCACGACCAACTTGGTACGCCAGCCTGGACTGTAGCGTAGAGTCGAGCCACGCTCCTGGACCTCCTGGTCAGAGCGGAGGTGCCCGATTTTCCACCACCGGTGTGCCATGCCAGACTGTGACAGGGTGAACGACATGAATACACCGATGGCGTACAGGGGGATCAGTGCCGTCACGCTGGCGCCAAAGGCAACGATCAGCAGCGAAGCGATCACCGCGAGCGCCGTAATACCCCACGAGTAGACCAGGCGGCTGCCCCGATAGGTAAACTGTCGCGGCAGAAAACCATCGGCCGCAAGCAGGGCGCCTAACCGGGGGAAATCGGCAAACGACGTGTTGGCGGCCATGATCAGGATGAGCGTGGTGGCAGCAATGGTACTCAGGTAGAGCGGACCACCCTGGGCGAACACGGTGCGCGCCAGTTGCGAGATGACCGTCTCTGATTCGGACGGGACGGCTCCAATCGGCCTCGCCAGGAAGCTGATACTCAGGAACAACGTGCTGAGGATGGCGGCCATGACGATGAGCGTGATCCCGGCGTTCCGGCTGCGCGGCTCACGAAAGGCGGGAATGCCGTTCGAGATGGCCTCGATGCCCGTTAGCGCCGCTGTGCCGCTGGAAAAGGCGTGCAGGATCAGGAAGGGCGTGACTGCGGGGAGCACGGCCACCACGTCCATCTCCGGTGGATTCATGACCTGCCCCAGGCTGCCGGTCAGATAGCGCAAGAGGCCGACACCCACGGTCAGAAACATCATGACGATGAAAAAGTAGGTCGGGATAGCGAACACAGCGCCTGATTCCCTGACGCCGCGCAGGTTGATCACCATGATAAAAAACACCAGGCCGACGGCGATCGCAACCCGGTAGGGAAACAGCTCCGGGTAGGCAGAGGTGAGTTGGGCCACTCCCGACGAGATCGACACCGCCACGGTAAGAACATAATCGGTGAGCAAAGCGGCGCCTGCCGTCTGGGCCGGGATCTCGCCCAGATTGTCGCGCGATACGATGTATGCACCTCCACCACCCGGGTAAGCGTGGATCGTCTGCTCGTACGAAATAGCGACAATCACCAGCAAAGCTACGATGGCCAGCGAGATAGGAAAGGCATAACCCAATGCCCCGCTGCCGGCCGCGGCCAGGATGACCAGCATCTCTTGCGTGGCATAAGCCGTGGACGACAATGCGTCGGAGGCAAACACGGCCAGGCCGACTAGCTTGCGAATCGTTTGATGTGGCGCAGCGGCCGTCGGCAAGGGCCGGCCGATGAGCCAGGTACGCCAGGAACGAGACGGCGTATATCCCGCCTCTAAACGCACCACGCGGGTGCGGGTTGTTGCATCTGCCATTCCACTCCCTCACATCTTTCGTGAACACACCGCCGGCTACCTGGCAGCCAGGTAGCCGGCACTCTTTCCAGACCCTCTCTTTTCACACACGACAGGCCCAAGAACCGAGTATAGTATACACCGAGTCGTGTCAATATGGGCGCAAAAACCAGCCAAAAGATATCAAGAAAACGTCAAGATAGCGACGCTCAGCCTCCCGGATCGGGCGCTGCTTTTGAAGAAATCTTGAACCTCTGAGCCGCTTCCTTGACACACAATTGAGCCGATCCCTGTTACAATGCCTGTACGGTGGTCGCACCGCCTTTTTGCTGCGAGTGAGAGGGGAATATGGTCAAGAAGAATGGGCGTCCAAGATGGTGGCAGACATGGGTCGCAGTAGTCCTGTTCGGGCTTGGTTGTCTCTGGATCGCCAGAGCACCGCTGTCGGCGATAGGCCACGAAGGGGCCGACCTGGCCGCCATCGCCGTGCTGTACGGGCTGCTCTTCCTGTGGCTCCGTGCCAACCGGGGCGCGTGGCTGAGTGAAACGTACGACGAGAGAAGCCGACAGGCGATAGGCCGAACGGATGATCCTGCCACGCGCGAGGACCGCCGTTTCACCGACTGAGAAAGCGCGGGGTCCGGCACGGAATTTGAGCCTGGCGCCAGATAGAGTACAATAGGGGGTAATGAGTGATACGCCAGGACGCCAGAATTTCGATGAGGATCTGTCGCCGGGGCGGGCCGCCAGACACAGGCCGGCTCGGGGCAAGCTAAAGGTCTTTTTCGGCTACGCAGCCGGCGTGGGCAAGACCTATGCCATGCTGGAGGCGGCGCATCAGCGCCTATCTGAAGGAGTCGATGTCGTCGTCGCCGCCGTTACCACTCACAGGCAGCGGGAAACAGAAGCTCTGCTGGCCGACATGAAAAAACTTGCCCCCGCTCGAGTGGAATATCGCGGGATACAGATGCCGGAGCTGGACGTCGACGCGGTGCTGGCATGCCGGCCGGCTCTGGTGGTGATTGACGATCTGGCTCACACCAACGTGCCCGGCACGCGCCATACCCGGCGTTATCAGGACGTGGATGAGATCCTGTCGGCAGGCATCAACGTTTATACCACGCTTAACGTCCAGCAGGTGGAGAGCCAGACCGACGCAGTGGCCCAGATCACGGGTGTGCCGGTGCACGACGCGATCCCCGATCAGGTGATGGATGAGGACACCGAGATCGAGCTGGTCGACCTGCCGCCGGACGAGCTTCAGCGCCGGCTGGAGGAAGGAAAAGTGCACGTCCTCGAGCCGGCGGGCCGGGCGACACGCGAGTTCTTTCGCAAGGGCAACCTCACCGCCCTGCGCGAGCTGGCCATGCGCTATGCCGCCACACGGGTCGACGAGCAGATGCGGGCTTATATGCGACGGCAGGCTATCCCCGGCCCCTGGCCGGCCGGCGAGCACCTGTTGGTGTGCGTCGGCCCGGGCCCTCTCAGCGACCGGCTGGTGCGTTCTACCCGACGCCTGGCCGGTGAGCTGAGTGCCGGCTGGACGGCGCTCTATGTCGAGACACCCGACCACCTGCGCCTGAGCCGCCAGGATCACGATCGGGTGGCGCGCACGCTCTACCTGGCCGAGGAGCTGGGCGGCCGGGCGATCACCCTATCGGGACGGTCGGTGGCGGCGGCGACAATTGACTATGCCCGCCAACACAACGTGACCAAGATCGTCGTGGGCAAACCGCTGGCGCCACGCTGGCAGCAACTGCTTCAAGGCACCGTGGTCGACCAGATCGTCCAGGCCAGCGGGTCGATCGACGTCTATGTCATCAGTGGTGAGCCGGAAGTGGGACCGGCGCTGGAAGCGGGCGAATCTCACCCCGGGGCGTCGTGGCGCCAGTATGTCTGGGCCGTCATCTTTGTTCTTTTAGGCAGCCTGTTGAGCAGCGTGATGCACCAGTTCCTGGCGCCGACGAACCTGGTCATGATCTACCTGCTATTGGTCGTCCTGGCCGCCCTCTACCTGGGCCGCGGCCCCGCGGTCCTCGCCGCGGTCCTCGGCGTGCTGGTTTTTGACTTTTTCTTTATCCCACCCTACCTGACACTGGCCGTGGAGCACACCGAGTACGTGCTCACCTTGCTGGGATTGGTGGTCGTGGGGCTAATCATCAGCAACTTGACCGCACGCGTGCGAGAACAGGTCGAAGTCGCGCGCCGCCACGAGCGGGAAACCAGCACGCTCTACGCTCTCAGCCGTGACCTGGCCGTCGCCCCCGGGATCGAGGCAGAGATCGAGGCTGTGACCGCGCACGCGGAGGATACCTTCGGCCGCGATGTGATCATCTTGCTACCCGAACCCACCGAGGGCGGGGCCTTGCGTGCGTACGGCGGTCGCCCCGATCGACCCCTAGATGAACAGGAGATAGCCGTCGCCACGTGGGCTTTCGAGCACGCCCATCCGGCCGGGCGAGGCACAGATACGCTGGCCACGGCCCGGCTCCGCTACTTACCCCTCCAGACCGCCCGGAAGACGGTGGGTGTGCTCGGCGTTCAATCCGCGGCGGAGGGAAGATATCTGACGCCGGAGCAGCGCCGGCTGCTGGAGGCGTTCGCCAGCCTGGCGGCGGTGGCTATCGAGCGCGTGCAGTTGGCCGAAGCGGCCAGCCAGGTGCAGATCCTGGAGGTAACGGAAAAGCTTCAGACGGCATTGCTGAACTCGATCTCGCACGATCTGCGTACCCCGCTGGTGTCGATCACCGGCGTGTTGACCACGCTGCTGGACGACCAGGTTCAGATGGATGACGAAGCACGCTCGGTTCTCTTGGAGACGGCGGCCGAGGAAGCAGGCCGGCTGAACCGGCTGGTGGGCAACCTGCTCGATATGACGCGCCTGGAAGCAGGAACCATCCGGATACACCGTGAACCGCGGGATCTGCAGGACGCGATCGGCGCGGCCCTGCAACAAATCGGCGAGCGGCTCGGAAACCGGCAGGTTGAGATTGACCTGCCTCCCGCCTTGCCGCTCGTCCCCTTCGACTTTGTGCTGCTGGTACACGTGCTGGTGAATCTCATCGATAACGCCCTAAAGTATTCTCCGCCGGGATCGCTCATCGAGATCGGTGTGCGCGTCACCGACACCGAGGCTCAGATCCACGTTGCGGACCGGGGCATTGGGATTGCACCTGAAGACCTGCCCCATATATTTACCAAGTTCTACCGGGCGCAACGACCGAGCAGCGTTGCCGGAACGGGATTGGGCTTGTCGATCGCCAAGGGACTGGTCGAGGCGCACGGTGGCAGGATCTGGGCGGAAAACCGGCCCGGCGGCGGTACGACCATCAACGTTGTCCTGCCCCTGGACGACACAGTCCGCATGCTGGAGGAGGTGGTGAGGTGAGTGAAAGCAGCTTGCGCGTGCTGGTGGTAGACGACGAGCGGGCAATCCGGCGGTTCCTGCGCGTGTCGCTCACCGCTCACGGTTATACCGTGTACGAGGCCAGCAGCGGGTGCGAGGCCCTCCAGGCCGTCTCGAGCGACAGGCCGGATTTGATCATCCTCGACCTGGGGCTGCCCGACATGGATGGCATTGAAGTGACCCGGCAACTGCGCGAGTGGAATCGCACGCCGATCATTGTCCTCTCGGTGCACGAGGAAGAAGCGACCAAGGTAGCTGCTCTCGATGCAGGCGCGGACGACTATTTGACCAAGCCGTTTGGCACTGCCGAGCTGATGGCCCGCATGAGAGCGGCCCTGCGCCACGTGGCCCAGCCGGCCAGCGAGCCCGTTTTTGAGGTAGGTGAGCTGAGCATGGACCTTGCCCGGCGCCAGGTGACCTTTTCTGGGAGTGAAATCGCCTTGACGCCCACCGAGTACGACTTGCTGCGGGTTCTGGTACAGCACGCAGGCAAGGTGCTTACCCACCGCCAGTTGCTCCGCATGGTATGGGGAACCGGGTATGAGGGAGAAATTCACCTGCTCCAGGTGAACATCAGCAACCTACGGCGCAAGATCGAGCCCGATCCATCTCGTCCGAGCTACATCCTGACAGAGATCGGTGTCGGCTATCGACTGCGCGGGGAGTAATTGACATGCCTGGACCGGCTGTGGTACAATCAGCCAGCTTTCTATTCAGTGCGCAGGGTGTGGCGATGACCAAGATCCGAGTTTTGCTGGCTGATGACCATGCTGTGGTGCGCGATGGACTGCATGCGCTGCTTGCCGCCGCCCCCGACATCGAGGTCGTGGGCCAGGCAGCCGATGGCCTGGAAGTCATTCAGCTTGCCACAGAGCTGGCACCAGACGTCGTCGTGATGGACATTGCCATGCCGCGTGTCAACGGTATCGAGGCCACCCGGCGCATTGTCAAGGCGCTTCCAGACGTAAAAGTGCTCATCCTCAGCCAATACGAGGACACAAAGTATGTACTCGAAGCTGTGAACGCTGGCGCCAGGGGCTACCTCCTGAAACGGGATGCAGGCGCCGAACTTGCCGAAGGGATTCATGGGCTGCACCGCTGGGGTGCAGTCCTTCACCCCTTCGCAGCGAGGATCATGATCGATGCCCATGTCGAGTGCACCTGCAGTAAATGGATGGACAGCTATGAGCATCTCACCGACCGCGAGCGCGAGGTCCTGATCCTCGTCGCCGAGGGGTACACGACGCCACAGATCGCTGAAGCACTTCATGTCAGCCCCAAGACAGTCGATGGTCATCGTACCAGTCTCATGTCCAAGCTCGATCTGCACGACCGCACGGAGGTGGTCAAATATGCACTCAAGCGGCAGTTGATCGAGCTGTAAGCGCCTGATCGAGATTGTGTTATTTTTCACAAGCCGGGTAAGAATTGACCCGGAAAATGGGGTTGTGACCCCATTCACAAATGGATCAAGACATGGTATAATAAAGCTGGTCGGGTGATTGCCCGGCCGTGTCACGATCTCCGAGCCCATGTACCTACAGAGGCAATGGATGGGAAAAGAGCCTCCAGGGTGGGTGGGCCGATAGGGTGCAGCGGGAAACGGCTGCGCCTCCCAAGTTGGAAAGGGGATCGGCTGCTGCGTTCTACGCGGCGTGCCGAGCCCTTTTTGTGTGAATCGGCGCAACTGATCGACGGCAGGCCGTGTCAGACGGCATACGAAAGGAGGGAGCAGGCTAGAAAATGATTGTCGGCGTGTCCAGACGTCAAGATTACGAGGAGGTATCAAGAACGATATGGAGCTAACGCGAAGGGACTTTATGAAGCTGTCCGGCGCATCAGTCGGCGGCATCTTCCTGCCTGCCGGTGTGGCCACTGCAGTGGCTGCCGGCACCTTGCCCCAGTTCCCGCTCCACAAGCCGATTGGCGAGGCGGCGACCATCTGCCCCTACTGCTCGTGTGGTTGTGGATTGTTGATCGCGACCGGCCCCGACGGCCACATCATTAACTCGGAGGGCGACCCGGACAACATCAACAACCGGGGCGCTCTCGACCCCAAGTCGATCTCGGTCCGCACCCTCTCCCAGAGCGACCGCCGGCTGCACAAGCCGCTCTACCGTGCACCCGGCGCGGCCAAGTTTGAAGAAGTCGAGTGGGACTGGACTATCGACCAGATCGCGCGCAAGATCAAGGACGTGCGCGACAGGACCTTTGAAAAGACGAACGCCGACGGCGTGACGGTCAACCGCACGCAGGCAATGGCGTTCCTGGGCGGTGCAGCGAACAACAACGAGGAGTGTTACCTCGCCACCAAGCTGGCCCGCGCCCTTGGCCTGGTGTATATCGAGCACCAGGCACGCATATGACACTCTGCCACTGTGGCCGGTCTGGCCGCATCTTTCGGGCGGGGTGCCATGACGAATCACTGGGTTGACCTCAAGAACTCGGACGTGTTCATGATCAACGGGTCAAATGCCGCGGAAAACCACCCGGCGTCGATGGCCTGGATGAACAAGGCGCGCGACGAACGCAAGGCCAAGATGATCGTCGTCGATCCGCGCTTTACCCGCACCGCTGCCACTGCGGACCTCTACGTGCCCATCCGCAGCGGCACCGACATCGCCTTCTGGGGCGGCTTGATGAAATACGTCATGGACAACAACCTCTATCACGAGGAATATGTCGTTCATTTCACCAATGCCGCCACGCTCATCAACCCGGAATTTCAGGACACGGAAGATGACCCGGTTGGTCTCTTTTCCGGGTTCACCGATGACGACGGCGATGGGTTCGGCAGCTACAACCAGGCTACCTGGACGTACCAGACGGACGCTGATGGTGTCGCGCTGCGCGACGAAACGCTCCAGGACCCCAATTGTGTGTTCCAGCTTTTAAAGAAACACTACTTGCGTTACGATCTTGCTACCGTGTCGGCCATCACCGGCTGCCCCGAGGCCAAGATCAAAGCCGCCTATGACCTGTTCGGGTCCACTGGCCAGCCAGACAAGACGGGCAGCATTCTGTACGCCATGGGACAGACACAGCACACCGTCGGCTCGCAGAACGTCAAGTCGATGGCCATGGTCCAGTTGCTGCTTGGCAACACGGGCAGGCCTGGCGGTGGCGTGAATGCCCTGCGCGGCGAGAGCAATGTGCAGGGCTCCACCGATATGGCACTGCTGGCACACATCATCCCGGCGTACATCGGCGTGCCGACTGCCGTCAAGCACCCGACCCTGGCCGACTATCTCGAAAAGGAAACGCCCAAGACGAGCTATTGGGCCAACAAGCCCAAGTTCCTGATCAGCCTGCTCAAGGCGTGGTGGGGCGAGTACGCCACCGCCGACAACGACTTTGCCTACGATTATCTGGGCAAGCCGGAGAGCCCGGCAAATCATTACTTTATCAAGCTCTTCGAGGACATGCACGCCGGCAAGATCGAGGGTGCCTGGCTCCTGGGCCAGAACCCGGCGGTCGGCGGGCCGAACGCCCGCTTTGAGCGCGAGGCGCTGGAACGGCTCAACTGGCTGGTGATCCAGGAGATTTTCCAGACCGAGACGGTGGCCTTCTGGCAGGAGCCTGGCAAGGACCCGGCGAGCATCCAGACTGAGGTGTTTGTGCTGCCGGCAGCCGACGCGATGGAAAAAGAAGGCAGCATCGTCACTAGTGGCCGCCTCATCCAGTGGCGTCCCAAGGTAGCCGAGGCACCCGGCGAAGCACTGCCTGATCACGACATCATTAACCTCGTTGCCCTCAAACTCAAAGAATTGTACGCAGCCGAGCCCGGTCCGTTTGCCGATCCGATCGTGCACCTTACGTGGGATTATGGCGATGGCCCGGCCCACCCCGTCGTCGGCAACCTGGTCGACATCGCCAAGGTCGCACGCGAGATCAACGGCTACGTCGTGGAGGACGTGCTCGACGAGAACGGGGTGGTGATCCTCAAGAAGGGCGATCTCCTCGACACCTTTGGCAAGCTGCGTGCCGACGGCAAGACCGCCTGCGGCAACTGGGTCTATCCCGGCTACTTCTATCCAATGTCCGACGGCGAGGGGAATATCCTGCCGGCAAGCAAGCGCCGCGGCCAGAAGGACCCGGGTGGCCTGGGCACCTATCCCTACTGGGCATACTCATGGCCTGTCAACCGCCGCATCATCTACAACCGCTGCTCGGCCGACAGCCAGGGCAACCCGTGGCCCGGTGGCAAGGATCTGATCTGGTGGGATGCCGCCCAGGGCAAGTGGACGGGGTACGACGTGCCCGACTTTGCCGCGACCAAGGCACCGGGCGATCCGGGGTTCAACGACCCGTTCATCATGAAGACCGACGGCAAAGGGTGGCTCTTTGGCGCCCTGAACGAGGGCCCCTTCCCCACC
>JAFGIA010000402.1 GCA_016929795.1 Anaerolineae bacterium | reverse complement strand
CGGGGTCGAGGATCGTGCTCGCCGACGCCGAGACCTCGGCGGCGGTCACGAGCTGCGTGCCACGATGCGTCACGTTGACCAACAGCTCTTCCCGCTCGGCCTCTGCCTTTTTCTGCTCCGTGATGTCGCGCATAATCCCTTCAAAGGCGATCAATCTGCCGTCGTCATCGCGTACCGCTGCCGCCCGCACGTCGGCATAGGCGCGGGTCCCGTCTTGGCGGGTGTAGGGAAACTGGGGGGCCGGTATAGCGGCGCCTTCTGTGATCGCCCGTCGATAATCGTCGAGAACCTGGGGGGCGTTCTCTGTGGCGATCTCCAAGGCCAACATGGGGTTGGAGAGCAGCTCTTCTGGGCTGTAGCCTGTGATTGCGGCGACAATCGGACTGACATATTCGAGACCCTTGTCCACCGTCCAGCGATAGATGATGTCGGGCGCATTCTCCGCCAGCCGGCGAAACCGTTCTTCACTCTCCCGCAGCGCATGCCTGGTGGCAGCCGCCTCGACCACGGCCCTGGTGAGCGAGTAGGTCATCAACAACACAATCGCCAGGTAGGCATATTCCATAGTGTAGATAAACGGGTAGAGGCCAGAAGCCACGGCGGTATCATTGACGGCGCTGGCGAAAAAGAACCCCATGGCCAGGAGGAGCCTCCGGGTTTCCTGCCGGTAGCCGCGGCGGTAGGCAAGGACCGTGATCGACAGAAGAAAGACAAAGGCCGCCAGTCCCATAAGGCTTTGCAGGTTCGTGAGTGGGCCAGGTGCCATTTCATAGTAGGTGATCTGCTGTCCGAAAAAGTAGATCTCTTTGACATCCGGCCGGTCCAGAGGACGGTATAGTCCGCTGCGGTCCAACATGCCGGTGACCGCGGCCAGGGCAAAGTAGAGGGAAAGGCCTATGAGCATGGCCCTGGTTTTGGCCGGCACCGCCGACGTAGGTTTCAAATAGTCATACACAAACCAGCTAAAGGTGATACTGACGAGCGCCAGGGTAGCCACCTGCGCCCGCTGCCAGTGCACACCCTGGGCTGCGGAAGTCGTGTTGTACAGACCGGCGGCGAACAGGTCGTAGATGCCCACGGTCAGGCATGTGAGCGCAAAGGTGAGGTGCTCCCGCTGTTTCTTCTGTCGAAGGTAGATCAGCAGGTGATAGCTGCCGGCGAAAAAGGTCACGCCAGCCATAATCAGCGGGGGAATCGCCAGAGTGTTCATGAGCCTGCCTCCTTCGCCGGGGCCAACGTCGCCTTTTCCCAGCTATGATCCTACAACAGGATCAGATCGGGTCCGTGCACTTGATTATAACTGGATTGGCCGCAAAAGACAACTGGAGTGTCACAGCGCCTGAAAGGATGCCCCCCTTGAGAACGCCTGGCCATCTTGGGCAGCAATCGTGGGCGCCGTTGGGGCCAATCTGGACCGAAACGACGGGTTGTGATATACTTTTCACCCTGCTCGGACCAGTTGAGGGAGTACGCGAGACAGCATTCCGCTGCGAGCAGGCCGAGTAGAATGATAGACTGGGGAGCTTGGGCTTGATCGAGACGGCTGCGCTTCTGGCCAGGAGCCATCTTTTTGCCGCGTTGCGCGATGGGGAGCGAGCAGATCTGGCGCGGCGCATGGTGCGCCGCGAGCACGAGGCAGGCGACTATTTGTTTTTTGAGGGCGACCCTGCGGGCTGGCTCCTATTCGTGGCCGAGGGGCGGGTCAAGATGATCAAGCACTCGGAGAGCGGGCGGGAGACGATCCTGTCGACCTTTGGCCCGGGAGAGGTGGTGGGGGAGGTGGGCGTGCTGGCCGGAGAGGTGTATCCGGCCACGGCGCAGGCCCTCGAGCGCACGATCACCCTGGCTCTGCAGCGCGATCAATATGCCGAGCTGGTGCAATCGCATCCGGAGCTGGCGTGGGCGCTCATCGTCGAGCTCGGCAGCCGGCTACAGCGTGCGCACGAAAAGATCCGGAGCTTTGCGGTGGAAAAGGTGGAGCGCCGCGTGGCACGCGCGCTGCTGAGGATGGCGCATACGTCAGGGGAACGGCTGGAGGGCGGCGCGGTGCGCATCACCGTCCCGCTGACACGGCAGGACATTGCCGACATGGCCGGCACGGTGGTCGAGACGGCGATCCGGACGGTGAGCAAGTTCCAGAAGCAGGGCCTGGTCGACACGCAGGGCGGCCATATCGTGCTGCTCAACCCCCACGCGCTGGTGGCGATTGCGGAAGAGTTGTGATCATGGCCCCAATCATTCCGTTCGGCACCGGCGCTGTCGGAGCGGGGCATTGTGCGCAGCCGTGTTGTGGATCGAGCCGTTTTGAGTATCAAGATCGGAGCACTCTTTCGTGGAAGAAGTATCGTTCGCCCCATTACTCCTGGTAGTGGGACTCGCTTTTCTGGTCCCGCTGGTCGTCTCACGCTCACGGCGTGCTCAGGTTCCAGGCGTCGTTGCCGAGATCCTGGCCGGGATATTGATAGGGCGCAGTGGGCTGCGGTTGGTGGGGCACGACCCGACCCTGCAAATTCTATCGCTCCTGGGGTTTGCCTATTTGATGTTTCTCTCCGGGTTGGAGGTGGATTTTGAGGCGCTTGTGCCGGGTGGCCGGGGCCGGGGGCAAAGCCGGCGAGAGCGCCTGGCGAGCCCTCTCCCGCTGGGCATCATTGCCTTTGGCCTGACGCTCCTGCTGGCTACCGGTGCGGGGTGGGGGCTGCATACGATAGACGCTGCCGATACCCCGTGGCTGATGGCCCTGATTCTGTCGACCACTTCGCTGGGGCTGGTCATGCCGGTGTTGAAGGAACGGGGGATGACGTCGACAGGCTATGGCCAGGCACTCCTGGTGGGGGCCGTCGCGGCTGACTTTGCGACGATGTTGCTGGTCAGCGTCTATGTTGTGCTTCAGAGCCGGGGGGTGACACCCGAGCTGCTGCTGGTGTTTCTCCTCTTTGTCGTCTTTGGGGTGGTTTATCGCATGGCGCAGATGCTCAAGCGGCGCTTTCCCGGAGGCCGGTTTCTCGAGGAGATTGCCGAGAGCACGGCGCGGCTTGACGTGCGGGGGTCGATCGCTCTTGGCCTGGCCTTTATTGTGCTGGCGGAGGCGCTCGGTGTGGAGATGATCCTCGGCGCCTTTTTGGGCGGCAGCTTGATCTCGCTACTGGTGGGGAAGCGGGCATCGGGCATGCGCCACCGGTTGGATACGTTGGGTTATGGATTTTTCATTCCGATCTTTTTCATCATGGTCGGCGTAAACTTTGACCTGGCCTCGCTCGTGGCCTCGTCGCGAACGCTGCTGCTGCTGCCGTTGCTGCTCTTCCTGGCCTATGCCATCAAGTTCGCAGCGGCCCTGATCTACCGTGTGGCTTATGATTGGCGGAAAACGCTCGCGGCAGGCGCACTCCTCTCTTCGCGCCTGAGTCTGATCATTGCCGTCGCGGCGATTGGCCTGGAGATCGGCAGCATTGATTCGGCCACGAACTCGGCTATCATCCTGGTGGCGATCGTCACGTGTACCGTCTCGCCGCTGGTCTTTAGCCGGCTGCTGCCGCATGCTGCGCCGGCCCCACGCACGTTCGTGGTCGTGGGCGCCGGCAAGCAGGGGCGCCTGCTCGCTCAGCGTATTGCCGGGCACGAAGAGCAGGTGGTGGTCATCGATCGCGATCCGGCGCGTGCGCAGGCTGTCGAGGGGCTTGGCCTGCCCTTTGTGCTGGGAGATGCGGCCAACCCGGCTACGTGGCGCGAGCTCGAGCCGGATCAGATCCAGGCCGTTGCAACCTTTGTGCCAGACGAGAAATCGAATCTGGAGGTATGCCGGCTCTTGAGGAATGGACTTGGATTCGATCAAGTGATTGCCCGTGTACACGACGCAACGTGGACGCGCACGTTCATGGATCTGGGGGTATGTGTGGTGAATCCGAGTCTATCGCCTGTGGCAGAAATGGAACACCTGATGCTCTACCCGAGTGTGTCCTCTTTGATGGATGACCTCGAGGATGAACACGACGTGATGGAGGTCCGGCTAGACTGTGCTGACCTGGCCGGTCACCCGTTGCGTGACATAGATCTCCCGGAGAAGGTGATGGTCATCCTGGTGCGCCGCGACGGCGCGGTCATTTATCCACGCGGAGAAACGACACTCCAGGTTGGAGACGTGCTCACCCTGATGGGGCCGCTGGAGGGGGTTCATGAACTGGCGCGCCAGTGTGGGTGGATGTAGGGGCTGGCGGATGGAGACGCCGGGGCGAGGTTATGGCATGTCGCCAACTTGCGGAACTTCCCTGCCGCGTTTCCTGGCCAGGGAGTAGGCGCCGGCGCGCTCGCGGGCGGCCTGGCCGTTCCACTGCAGGTACTCTGTGGCAGCATTCACCAGCTCGGCCAGGCCGATGCCACTCATGATCGTCATCAACACCCGGGTGGGACCAGGGAGAAGCTCCATGCCGTACACGAGGCCGGCGGAGATCCACGTGCCGGCGCAGATCGGGCAGGCGATCAGCTCGCCGATCGCGCGGCGCCAGCCTGTGCCGGCTGGCATTACGGTGTCGCCCGCACCCGTCGGGTCGGGCATGGTCTCGGTGAACGAGGCGCGATAGTTCTGGAACACCAGGTCGTAGGATACCAGGCGGCCCATGCGATACGCGGACAGGCCTAGCATGGCAAGGTCCATCGGTTTCAATTTTCGAGTTTTTTTCTTGCGCCCCGTCAAAAGGTTAAACAACCCCAAGAGGCTGAAAAAGATGACGGTGAGCGCGCTGTAGGCCATGCGCTGTTCCCGCAGGGTATTCTGATCGGATGCCATGGTTCTTCCTCCCAGTGAGATTGACCGATTGAGTGTGATCTGATGATTGCTGCCTGTGCCGTCGTGGCCGGCGAGGCAGCAGCCGCACATCGTAGCATAGCGTAGAATTGGGAAAAACGCAATCTCGACGGGGGTCAGCATCCGTCGAGGTGTTGTGAACGACGTCGGGGGCGGGTGCTCGCTCCAAGAGTGCGCATGGGCACGCCTCGACGGCTATCCAGCAGGTGCAGGATTGCCAGTATGGGGTGGCGGTAGATCATGCGCGGGCCGGCGTAGCGCATCACGGCGCGCACGCGCTCGCGCATCTCGGGCTGGTAACAGTGGATAGGGCATTTCGTGCAGGTTGTCTTGGCTTCCTGGAAGGGGCATTTTTCGAGGCGCTGGCGCGCGTACGCCAGGAGTGCGTTGCACTCATCACATAGCCCATGCTGCGCCGCATGTTGGCCGCGGCAGTAGAGGGCGATCATTGTCTCCACGGTGCGCTTTTCCCGCTCCATACGTGAACTTGGCTTGATCATGTTCCCTCTATACGGAAAGGCTCAGGGCACGTCAGGGCCAAGGGCGCGATCAAGGTCGCGGGCGCGATCAAGATCGCGGGCGTGGTTGAGATCACGCACCAGGGGCTCGATCGAGATGGCATAGGCGCGGGCGCTATCCTCGATGGTGTGGAAAGGCGCCATGTAACAACCAGGGCAGTGCAGGCCGTGACGGACAAAGACCAGGATGGTCGCCGGGTGGTCGTGTACAATTTCCTGGATGAGTGTGTGGCGCGTGATCCACTTTTTCATCTGCGTTTCGTTCATGCGCCCATCATAGCACACCCTCGCCTGGCCGGGTATGATTTCTGTCATGGTGCCCGTACTGCCTTGACACACGAACGTGTAAGAGAGTACAATGAGCCGGAGAGAGTAGCCCGACATGAGTGCGCAAGCGACGATTACCTTGATCATCTTGGGGGCAACATTGCTCGCCCTGGCGAGCCAGCGGCTGCGGCCTGACCTGGTGGCGCTGTGTACCACGCTGGCGCTTATCCTCAGCGGCGTCCTGACGGCAGAGGAGGCGTTTCTCGCCTTTGGACAGCCGGTGATCATTCTCATCGCGGCCATCTATGTGTTGGGAGCGGCGCTTTACGAGACGGGCGTGGCGGCGATGGTGGCCAACCGGCTGCTGCGGCTGGCCGACCGGGGGCTGACGGTCCTCCTGGTTGTCCTGGTGCTGACCGCCGGCCTGCTGAGTGGTATCCTGAGCAGCTTGTTGGTCGTGGTGGTGATGATGCCGGCTGTGCTCCGCCTGGCGCACCAGGCGCGCCTGGCCCCCTCGCAGTTGCTGTTGCCCGTGGTCATGGGCGCGTCGATGGGCAACTTGCTGACCATCATTGGCACCGTGTCGAACCTGATCGTCAGCGACCTGTTGTCGGCAGCGGGTCACAGCCCGCTCGGCTTTTTTGCGATGATGCCCTACGGCGTGGTGTCGCTTCTGCTGGCGGTGGCCTGGTTTGCGCTCATAGGGCAGCGTCTTTTGCGGCGCGAGGTGGAAGCTGAAACCCGGCCGCCTTCTCTGGATGAGGTGGAGCACGCGTATGAAATGCAAGAAGAACTCTATCGTCTCCGCGTGCAGTCCGCATCGGACCTGATCGGCCGGCGGCTGGATCAGGTGCCCCTGAGCGACGATTTTCGCCTGAATGTGGTCGCCATCCGCTCTCATCGCGGCGCGCTCCACCCGGCCGAGCCGGAGAGGGTGGTGGCACCCGACGACGTGCTGATCGTCAGCGGTGCCAAGGGTGACGCGCTGCAGGCTGCCAGCTTGCACAACCTGGAACCGAAGGGTTCCGTGGATCTGGAAGAGGTGGATGGGATCAAGGAGAATGTGCGCCTGGCCGAAGCGATGATCCCCTTTCGGTCGGAGCTGGTGGGCAAGACGCTGGCAGAGGCAGGGTTCCGGCGGCGCTACGGGCTCAACATCCTGGCGGTGCACCGCGGCGGGCGCCCGATCCGCCGTCGCCTGCGCGACCTGCGTCTCGGGCCTGGCGACACGCTGCTGGTGCAGGGCACGGCGCGCTCGTTGCACCGGATCGGCGGCGATCAGAATCTGATCCTGGTGACGCGCCTCGGCCCGCAGCCGGGTGACGTCATCACCCCCAAGGCCAAGGTGACCCTGGCCATTCTGGCGATCATGATCGGCACCGTCGTCACAGGGGTGCTCTCGCTGGCCACGGCGGGGCTGGCGGCGTCGATCGCCCTGATCCTGACACGCTCTATTTCGCTTGAGCGTGCCTACAACAACATCGAGGGAAGCATCCTCGTGCTCGTGGGGGGCATGCTGCCCCTGGCCTTTGCACTGCAAGAGACGGGCGCGGCCGAGGCGGTGGCCGAGTACCTGGCCAGCTTTAGCCCGGCCATCGGCGCAGCAGGCGCGCTGGGCCTGCTCTACCTGTTCACCGTGGTCATCACGCAGATTGTCTCCAACTCGGCCGCTGCGGCGCTCATGACGCCCATCGCCGTGCAACTGGCTGTGACCATGGGCCAGTCGCCTGTCTCTTTTGCGTTGATGATCGCCGTGGCTGTCACCACCTCGTACATCACGCCACTCACAAACACAGACAATCTGTTGGTGCGCGAGGCAGGGCGCTATACGCTGCGCGACTATTTGATCCAGGGCGTGCCGCTTTTTTTGCTCCAGTCGGCAGCGGTGGTGCTGCTCTTTGCCCTACAAGAGTGACGGCGTGGGTTTGACACGCGCCCTCTTGCACAGGCTCGCTGAACCGGAAGGCTGACACTGCCCGTCAGAGAACTGACCGTGTGACGTCAGAATCCTGGCCCGCCCGGGTCAGGTATCGCCAGGGCAGGCGTGGTATAATGAGCCGTGTTTACGCCCACCTTGCCCTGCAAGTAGCAGGCAGGGACGGGCATTTCTTTGTCGGTGGCGTGTAGGAGCGAGGCACTGCGATGCGAACGTGGCGTGAGGAGGAACTATGACAGAGGAAATGGCACTGCAAACTCGGGGGCTGTACAAGTCGTACGGAAGCATCCAGGCGTTGCGCGGCGTCGACCTGGCGGTGCAGCGCGGCGAGGTGTTTGGTTTTCTGGGCCCCAACGGCGCCGGCAAAACGACGACGATTCGCTGCTTGCTCGACCTGATCCGCCCGGACAGGGGCGAAATCCGGGTGCTGGGCATCGACCCGCAGGAGGACCCGGTGGCCGTGCGCGCCCGGGTGGGCTACCTGCCCGGCGAGCTGAGTATGGAATCGAACCTGCGCGTGGAAGGCCAATTGCGCTACTACAACGACCTGCGTGGCCGTGAGGCGGACTGGAGCTTTGTGCGCGATCTGGCGCGCCGGCTCGAACTCGACCTGTCGATGCCGATCAGGAACCTGTCCAAGGGGAATAAACAAAAAGTGGGCGTGGTGCAGGCGCTGATGCACCGCCCGGAGCTGCTGCTGCTCGACGAACCGACGAGCGGCCTCGACCCGCTGATGCAGCAAGAGGTGTACCGCCTGCTGCGCGAGGCACGCGCAGGCGGTGCGACCATCTTTTTCTCATCGCACATCATCGGCGAAGTGGAGACGCTGGCGGAACGCGTGGCGATCATCCGCGCAGGCGTGATTGTGGAAGAGGCAGAGCCGCAGCGCCTGGTGGGGATGGCCATGCGCCGGGTGCACGTGCGGTTCCAGGAGCCGGTGGATCTATTGCCCCTGGAGCGCGTCGAAGGCGTGGAGGTGTTGAGCCAGAGCAATGACCTGCACGCGACGCTGCAGGTGGCGGGCGAGATGGACGGGCTGGTCAAAGCCCTGGCAGGGTTTCCTATCAGCGACTTTGAGACGGAGCGCCCATCGCTGGAGGAGGTATTCTTGACGCTCTATGCGGGTGCTGAGGAGGTGAAGTAGCATGTTGGCCGAGTTCAAGCACACACTGCGCCGCCTGCGCGGCCAGATCATCGGTTGGAGCATCGGCGTGGCCCTGTACGGAGTGCTGATGGCGTCGCTGTTTGATTCGATCGCCGAGATCGAAGGACTCCAGGAGATGCTGGCCAGCTATCCGCCGGAAATCCTGGCGTTCTTTGGCGACATGATGTCCATCAGCACGCCAAGCGGCTACATGGACATCTATTACTCAACCTATATGCATTTGATCATTGGGATCTTGGCCATCTCGGCTGCCGCCGGCCTGATCGTCGGCGATGAGGAAAAGGGCACGCTCGACCTGATCCTGGCACATCCAATCAGCCGCACTTTTCTCTTTTGGGGCAGGCTGTTGGCCTATGTGGTGGCCCTGATCATCATCTTGCTCGCCGGCTGGCTGAGCTGGGTTATCCCGGCACAGGGAACGGGCATGACGTTGACCTGGATCGAGTTCCTGCGCCCCTTCCTACCCCTGTTTGGCATACTGGTACTCTTTGGTGGCCTGGCGCTGGCACTGAGCATGGTGATGCCCTCCTCGCGCATGGCGGGCATGGTGGCGGGGGCCCTGCTGGTCGCCAACTTTTTGCTCGAGGGCCTGGCCAGTGCCGATGAACGCCTGCACGATATTTTTCAGTTCACCCCCTTTTATTTTTACCAGGGAGGACAGGCGATCTCGGGCGTGAATTGGGGCTGGCTGGCAGGCCTCGTGGGCGTAGCTTTGTTCCTGGCCCTATTCGCCTGGTGGCGGTTCCAGCAGCGCGACATCCGTGTTGGAGGTGAGGGAGGGTGGAAGCTGCCGGTGAGTGTGCAGCGCCTGGTGCGACGCCGGCAGGCGGTGGAGCAGCAGGCGTGAGGGAGTGATAGAGGATGGACGTCAATGGGGGTCGCGCTCCACCTGGCAGGGGGCGCCCTGTTCGCGCTCGGGTTTGCTCTCTTTGTATGGTCGATGGTGGCCAACGCCCACTTTGCCACAGTCGTCCGGGTGGGCGAGGAAGGCAAGCACAGGGTGTGTGACAGGGGGCCGTACTGTAGAGTGGAAGGCTGGAAGGTTGACCAACCTTCCAGCCTTCCCTTTTTGACACGCCCGTAGAAGTGGTTTATAATCTCCCTCAACTGGTCAGACCACTTACCAGTGGTCGATGAGGGAGGAACCTATGGCCGATTGGTCGGCGCCACGCCGCCCGGCGGCGTATGCAGAAGAAGCGTTGATGGCCGCTATCCTCGATGGCACGTATCCGCCTGGCTCGACGCTGCCAGGGGAACGCGACCTGGCGGCACAACTGGGCGTGACCCGCCCGACATTGCGGGAGACGCTCCAGCGGCTGGCCTGCGACGGCTGGCTCACTATCCAGCAGGGCAAGTCCACACAGGTGAATGACGTGTGGCGCGATGGCGGGCTGGGCGTGCTGGGGGCGCTGGTGCGCTATGGCGATCAGCTTCCACCCGATTTTGTCCCCAATTTGCTCGATGTGCGCCTGGCTCTGGCCCCGGCTTATGCTCGGGCCGCCGTGGAGCACGCGCCTGATGAGATTGTCGCGTACCTGGAAGGCGCTGAAACGCTCGACGACGACGCACGCGCACTGGCCGCTTTTGACTGGGGCTTGCATCGAGCCCTGACCCTCGCGTCGCGCAACCCTGTCTACACCCTGATCTTGAACGGATTTTCCGGGTTCTACGAAGAGATGGCCGCGCGCTACTTTGCGCGGCCAGAGGCGCGCGCCTCCTCTCGGGCGTTCTATGCTGCACTGCTCGACGCGGCGCGGGAGGGTGATGTGCAGGCGGCCGAGCGGGTGACAGAGCGGACGATGTTGGAGAGCCTGGAGCTGTGGCGCCAGAGCAGGGAGTGAGCCGGCCGGGTGCCAGGGAGCCCGGTCAGGGACCGGCGCGGGCAATGGGCAGGAGTCGCCAGGCCGGGTGGGGCACCACGGGGGGGGAAAGTGGGGGGCCGAGGTCCCTGGGGTACAGGGCGTGCTCGGCGATCCCAGGGGGGATTTTTAGGGGGTGGAGGGGAACGATGAGACGATGGAACGGATGGGGTGATGAGGCGGTAGAGTTGCATCTGCCGGAGAACGCACGGCGCTTTCTGGAGGATCTGGTGGGGCCGGGCGAGCCGCCTGACGATGCCACGCTCGATCAGGTGGTGGCACAGGTGCCGCCCTCACGCCTGCCCGACCAGGGGCTGATCTCTGTCGACCTGGCTGACCGCGTGCGCCATGCGCGCGGTCAGAGTCTGCCTGACTGGATCGCGCTGCGCAGTGGGCAGGTCGGTGCCTTTCCTGACGGCGTGGCCTATCCGGCGACGGATGAACAGGTGCGCGCGCTCCTCGATTGGGCACAAAAGACGGGCACGCACCTGATCCCGTACGGCGGTGGGACGAGCGTGGTGGGACACATCAACATCCTTCCCGGCGAGCGACCGGTGCTGACGGTGGACCTGGGGCGGCTGAACCGCCTGCGCCGGTTTGACGCGGCGAGCCAGTTGGCGACGTTTGGCGCAGGGGTGATGGGGCCGGACCTGGAGGCACAGCTCCGCGCCAGGGGGTGCACGCTGGGCCACTTTCCCCAGTCGTTCGAGCTGTCGACGCTTGGTGGCTGGATCGTCACCCGGTCGAGCGGGCAGCAGTCGCTAGGCTATGGGCGCATCGAAAGGTTGTTCGCCGGCGGGCGGCTCGAATCCCCGGCGGGCACCCTGGTGCTGCCGCCGTTTCCTGCGTCTGCGGCGGGGCCGGATCTGTGCGAGGTTGTGCTCGGCTCGGAGGGGCGGCTGGGCATCCTGACAGAAGCGACGGTGCGCGCCGCGCCGTTGCCCGAGATGGAAGCGTTCCACGCGGTCTTTTTTCCTGATTTCGACAGCGGTCGGGCGGCGGTGTGCGAGATGATGCAGGCGCGGCTGCCGCTGTCGATGCTGCGACTGAGCACGGCGGTGGAGACGGAAACGACGCTGGCGCTGGCGGGACATGAGCGGCTGATCGGAGCACTGGAGCGGCTGCTGTCGCTGCGCGGGATCGGCGAGGGGAAGGTGATGCTGATCGTGGGCGTTACGGGCCGGGAGGGGGTCGCCAAAACAGGGCGCAAGGAGGCGCTGGGCATTGCCGGTAGCCACGGAGGTGTGCACGCCGGACGCACCTTTGGCAGTGAGTGGCACAAGAGCCGGTTTCGCACGCCCTATCTACGCAATACACTATGGGAGATGGGGTACGCGATCGACACGCTCGAGACGGCGACTGACTGGGCAAAGATCCCGGACATGCTGGTGGCCATTGAGAACGCGCTGCGGCCGGGGCTGGAAGGGATCGGCGAGCGGGTGCACGTTTTCACCCATCTGTCGCACCTTTATCCCTATGGATCGAGCATATACACGACCTATCTCTATCGCATCGCACGTGACCCGGCCGAGACACTAGGCCGGTGGCAGGTGCTCAAGGCGGCGGCGAGCCAGGCCATTGTGGCCTGCGGGGGCACGATCAGCCACCAACACGGCGTGGGCATCGACCACCTGCCTTACATGGGTGAAGAAAAGGGCGCGCTGGGGATGGCAGCGTTGGGAGACTTGTGCGGACGATTCGATCCGTCGGGGATCATGAATCCGGGCAAGCTGGTGGGGTGAGGAGACTATGTGGGACAAGGGCTGGAGAGAGGAAACGTGGTCCCGGCTGGGACAGCCTTGGGACCTGATCATCGTGGGCGGTGGGATTACCGGTGCGGGCATCCTGCGTGAAGCGGTACGGCTGGGGCTGCGGGCGCTGCTGGTGGATAGCCACGATTTTGGCTGGGGCACGTCGAGCCGCTCCTCAAAGCTGGTACATGGCGGGTTGCGCTACCTGAAGCAGGGCAAGCTGCGACTGATGCGTGCCTCGGTGCAGGAGCGAGAGCGGCTGCTGGAGGAGGGGCCAGGGCTGATCGATCCCCTCGGGTTCTTGCTCGCCACTTACAAGGGCGACCACCCGGGGCGGTGGACGTACAGCGCCGGGCTGTCGGTGTACGACCTGATGGCGCTGCAGTGGACGCATCGCCACTACAAGGCCGATGACCTGCTGATGCTGGCGCCGCATATTGTGCGCGACGGGCTCGAGGGTGGCTTTCGTTATGGCGACGCCCAGACAGATGACGCGAGGCTGGTGCTGCGCGTGATCCGCGAGGCGGTGGCGGCGGGCGGCACGGCGATCAATTACGTCCAGGCACGGGAACTGCTGCGCCATGCCCAAGAGCCGGGTGCACCTGTGGCTGGCGTGCGGCTGCAGGATGTCGCGATGCACGGTGGCGGGCGAACGGCCGACGTGTACGCGCGCGTTGTGGTCAATGCCACGGGCGCATGGGCCGATGGGCTGCGGCAGCAGGTGGGCACGCCGCCGCGCATCCGCCCGCTGCGCGGCAGCCACCTGGTCTTTCCTGCCTGGCGGCTGCCGGTCGCGCAGGCTGTCAGCTTTTTGCACCCTGTCGATCGCCGCCCGGTTTTTTTGTTCCCGTGGGAGGGGGTTACCCTGGTGGGCACGACAGACGTGGACCACGAGCAGCCTCTCGACGAGGAGCCGCGCATCGGTCCCGACGAGGTGGCCTATCTGATGGCCGCCGTCGAGTCGCAATTTCCGTCGCTCGACCTGGCTGTCGACGACGTGATCTCGACCTTTGCCGGGGTGCGGCCCGTGATCGGCACGGGCAAGGCAGACCCGTCGGCGGAATCGCGCGACCACGTGGTGTGGCAGGAGAGTGGGCTGCTGACGGTGACAGGAGGCAAGCTGACGACGTTCCGGCTGATTGCGCTCGACGTGCTCGACGCGGTGCGACATGCCTTGCCTGATCTACCGGCTCTCTCTCCCGACGTGCCGGTGCTTGATCGTGTCGACGTGCCGCTGCCGAGGGCGAACGGGCTCGACGAGGTGGCGCGCAGGCGGCTGTTAGGCCGTTATGGCGCCGATGCGCCTCGCCTGGTCGAGGCCGCAGGGGCGGGCGAGTTGGAGTGTGTTCCGGGCACTGATACCCTCTGGGCCGAGGTACGCTGGGCGGCACGCGACGAGGGCGTGGTGCGCCTTGACGATCTGCTGCTGCGCCGCGTGCGGCTGGGTCACCTGGTGACGGGGGGGGGAAAGGCGCTGCTGCCGTCGATTCGCGCCATTGCGCAGCCGGAGCTGGGGTGGGACGACGCGCGCTGGGGGGAGGAGGAAGAGGCATACCTCGACCTGTGGCACAATTATTACAACCTGCCGGATCGGGAGGCCATCCCTGACTGGCGCGCCATGCTGGCAGAAGCACAGGCAAAGCGAGAGGCAGTGGCCGAATCGCCGCGGCGGAAGGCGATCCGATGGTCGGCGCTCAGTGGCGCGCTGCTGGCGGTGGCGGCCATGGCTGCCTTTGCCTGGTGGTGGTGGAGGCGCCGGTGTCATTGACTTCTAACCGGGGCGATGTTATAATGCGAGCCTAACAAAGTGGAGGGCTGGCATGGCGGCAGACTATATCCTGACGATTGACTATGGGACCCAGGGGGTGCGCGCGCTCCTGTTCGATCCGCTTGGCAACATGGTTGACCGGTTCCACCTCGAGCTTGAACCCTACTTTGCGCTGGAGGCGGGCTGGGCCGAACAGGACCCGGAGTATTTCTGGCGGTCGACCTGCGCCGCGTGCCAGGGCCTGTGGCGGCAGACGAAGGTGCCGCGCGAGGCGATCGCGGGGGTGGCGCTCACTACGCAGCGCTCCACGGTCATCAACGTCGACCGCCAGGGTGAGCCGCTGCGGCTGGCGATGATGTGGCTGGACCAGCGCCGCACCGAGGGCCTGCCCCCGGTCGGCGGCCTGTGGGGGCTGGCGTTTCGCCTGTCCGGGATGAGAGAGACGGTGGCCTACCTCCAGGCCGAGGCGGAGGCGAACTGGATCCG
>JAFGIA010000061.1 GCA_016929795.1 Anaerolineae bacterium | reverse complement strand
CGAGATGGCGCGCGCCATCGACGCGACGTTCATCCAGATCCGGATGCTGAACCAGAGCCGCGGGCCGGCGGTGCAGGCGCTGCGCGCCCAGGCCGACAAGCGACGCTACGCGCTCTATATGAAGCACGCGCTCGAGTCGACGCCAAACCTGCACCTGAAGCAAGCGCGCGTCGAGGAGCTGCTGGTGCCGGATGGCGGCGATAGGGTGGCGGGGGTGAGGACGCACACGGAGCGCGAGTACAGGGGGCGCACCGTGATCCTCACGACGGGCACCTTTCTCGGCGGACGGATCCTGTCGGGCGCGCTGAGCTGGCCCGCGGGCCGTGCGGGAGAGGCGCCGGCCGCCGGCCTGTCAGCTTCCCTGGCCCGCCTCGGCTTTCCCCTCGTCCGCTTGCAAACCAACACCCCGCCACGCATCGACGCGCGGACCATTGACTTTGGCGCGACGACGCTGCAGCCGGGCAGCGACGTGCCGCTGCATTTCGCCATGCACAACGCGCAACGCGCAAGCGACAGACAGGAAATGTCCCAATACCCCATACCCAATGCTCCCCTCCCCACCTTCCTGCTCACGTCGCCGAACCCGGTCTACCCGGCGGCCGACTTGGGGGGCTGGCGGCCTCAACTGCCGTGCTATTCCGTGTACACCACCGCAGAGACGCTGCGTACGGTACGTGAGAACCTGCACCGGTCGCCCATCGCGCCAGGGACGATCGAGGCGGCGGGGCCGCGCTACTGCCCGAGTTTTGAGGAAAAGGTAGTGCGCTTTGCGCACAAGGAGCGGCACCAGCTCTTTCTGGAGCCCGAGGGGTGGCACACGAGCGAGGTGTACGTGCAGGGATTTTTCACCGGCATGCCCGAGGAGGTACAGCTCCAGATGCTGCACTCGATCCCGGCACTGGCGAGCGCAGAGATCATGCGCCCCGGCTATGCGATCGAGTACGACAGCGTGCCATGCCAGGAGGTGACGGCGGCGCTCGAGACCAAGCGTGTCGAGGGACTGTTCCACGCAGGGCAGATCAATGGCACGAGTGGCTACGAGGAAGCGGCGGCGCAGGGGTTGATCGCCGGGATGAACGCAGCGCTCAAGGTGCAGGGGCGACTGCCCGTGATCCTGCGCCGCGACCAGGCGTATATCGGCGTGCTGATCGATGACCTTGTCTGCAAAGAGATCGAAGAGCCGTACCGGATGATGACCGGTCGGGCCGAGTACCGGCTGCTGCTGCGCCAGGACAATGCAGACCTGCGGCTGGCGCAGGTGGGGTACCAGGCGGGGCTCTTGCCCGCAGAGTGCTACGACGCCGCCGAGGCGCGGCGCGAGGCGGTGGAAGCCGAGCTGGCAAGGTTGGACGAGACGTGGCTGCGACCAGGGGATCAGGCCGTGAACGAGCAATTGGAGGCAGCGGGCCTGTCGCCGCTGGCCGACGGTGTGAACGCACTGCAATTCTTGCGACGCCCCGAGGTGACTTATCAGATGGTCGCCAGCCTGGTGCCGCCGCCAGGGCCGCTGGCTGCCGCCGTGACAGAGCAGGTCGAGATCGAGGCCAAGTACGCCGGGTATATCGACAAGCAGCGCGCCGAGGTAGCGCGCTTTCGCCGGCTGGAAGAGCGGCGCATTCCGCCAGGCATCGACTATCACACGCTCAGCGGCCTCCGTACCGAGGCGCGTGAGAAGCTGGCGAGCGCACGCCCGGCGACGGTGGGCCAGGCGACGCGGCTGGCGGGTGTGAACCCGGCGGACATTTCGGTCCTCCTGGTACACCTCAAGCGGATGGAATCGACGCCCGGCACCAGAGCAGTGGAAAGGGAAACGTGAGCAAGCACTGCCCCTACCTTGGCCTCCTGGAGAGCCGCGACCAGGCCCTTTCAGTGGCGCATCCGCACCACCGGTGTTACTTGGCACGCGAGCCGGAGCGCATCGGCAACGCTTTTCAGGATTCAACGTGCCTCACCGCTGGCTATCTGCGCTGTCCGCGCCTGGCGACGCGCACGCCCGTTGTGCGCAGCGAGCTACGCCCGCGCCCCCCCACGCCCGCGCCGGCTGCCAGGCCAACAAAGGCACGCTATACAGAGCTACAACCGGCGAAGCGTGCCAGGCGCAGGCGCCCAAAGTTGTTCGAGTTCCTGATCAGGGGCTTGGTGCTGTCGCTGGTCGTGGCCGCGCTGTTTCTCGGATATGCCGTCCACAACCGACTGCTCGTCGGTCCGGACCGGGAGGTTGCAGCCGCCACTACCAAAGAAGCGCCCACAGGCGCTGTTTCGCCCCCCTCGTCCATTCCTACTGCAGGACTGACGGGAACCGCAACCCCTGCCCCCACTTCTCCACCCGCCACCCGCCCGCTTTTCCCAACACCCGGGTACCTGCTCCCCCCTACTGCCACGATGCCCGCTCCACGCCCACCAGCCGTCTCACCTCCCACTCGTCTGGTGATCGCCAAGATCAATGTCGATATCCCTGTCAAGCCGGTGGTGCCCAAAGAAGTGCGCGAGGGGAACAGGACGCGGATCGTATGGGGGGACGTGCCGAATGCGGGCGGCTTTCATAACACGTCGGCTTATCCCGGCCACTCGGGCAATACTGTTATCAACGGGCATCGCGACATCCTGGGAGCAGTGTTTGCCCACCTCGATCAGGTGGGTGTGGGTGATGAGATCGTGGTCTATGTGGCAGAGGTGGCCTACACATACCAGGTAACCGAGGTGTTGATCGTTCCGGAAACCTTTGCCACAGCGGCGCAGCGCGCGGAAAACGTGGCACTCATCGGCGCCTATCCGGAAGAGCGGCTGACCCTCGTCACGTGCACGCCCATCGGTCTGGCCACTCACCGTCTCGTCGTCATTGCCCAGCCGCCACAGCTCGCGGTGCCAGAAATGCCCCTCGCCGGCGATGATCCGTAACCATCCCATCCTGCCCCGCTCTCCTGTGCGTTGCTCTCTCTCCCTGTCATTTGTTACTTGTGCCCTGTCACTTGTTACTTGCCTTTGTTCATGCTATAATGCGGCTCGACTTTGTCTGCAAAGGAGCAAGTCATGACAGGTGAGACAACGTTGGTAGATCCTTCCCTCTTTCCCCGTCTCGTGATACGGTCGGGAGGACGGGTGGTACAGGAAGTTGAGCTGCGGAAGGATGTGACCATCGGACGAGCAGAAGATAATGACGTGCAGTTGGGCGATCCCCGGTCGTCGCGACACCACGCCAGGGTGCAGCGAGAAGGTGCAGCCTTTATCCTCATCGACCTGGGCAGTGCCAATGGCACGCGCGTCAATGGCGTCCTGGTGACCAAGGATCACGTATTGCAGCATGGGGAACGGATCACTATTGGCGATACCGAGATGACGTACCAGGAGCCGGGCCGGGCGGCACAGGATACCGCGCCGATGAAAGTGGTATCGGCGCCACGCGCAACTGTGGCGGTGCCGGCACCGACACAGGGCGGTGGTGTCAGCCGCGGACTGATTGCAGGGCTGGTTTTGATCGGCCTCGTCGTGATCGTAGGCATTGCCGCCGCGCTCCTCTTTCTGATCCGCCCAGATGTCTTGCAGGATATCGGGCTGGTCTCTCCCACAGAGACCACGTTGGTGGTGAGTGACGAGACACCTACCCAGTCGATGACGACAGAACCGCCCACGGAACCGTCACCCGCCGCCACGCAGGCAGCGATCCCAACAGAGGCCAGACCCGACACCGCCGAGATCGATGATCTGTTGACGCAGGGGGCGGCGCTGGCGCGCAGGAGCAAGTTCGAGGAGGCAGAGGCGATCTATGAGGAGCTGACGTCGCGCGTGCCCGACGACGCGCGTCCCGAGATCGGGTGGGCCTGGGCGCTCGTCCTCGACAACCGGCCGGCCGACGCGCTGTCCCATGCCGAGCGGGCGGTTGCGCTCGACCCCAACAGCAGCGCGGCCGCGGCGGTTGCATCACGCGTGTACAGCGCGCTGGACGAAGTGGAGCAGGCCGTGGACTTTGGCCAGGGAGCGGTCGATCTGGATCCGGGCAGCTCGGTGGCGCACGCGGTGCTGGCCGAGGCATACATGCTCGATGGACAGCTCCAACTGGCAGTCGACGAGGCCGACCTGGCACTTGTGCAGGACATCAACAACGCCGAGGCACACCGCGTGCGCGGCTGGCTATATCATATCGTCGACAACGACATGGGACGGGCAGCGGGCGAGCTGCAGATCGCGGCCGGCCTAGAGCCGGAGCAGTGGATGCGCCGCCACGACCTGGGCACATTCCTGCTGCGCGCCGAGGATTACGTAACGGCGATCATGGCCTTCCAGGATGCCCTTGGCATCTGGCCCAAGGCGGTGAGTTATGCAGGGATCGGCGAGGCGTACTATCGCCTCGGCCAATACGACCAGGCACGCGCGTCGCTGCTACAAGCAGTCACCCTTGGTGCGGACGATGCCAGCACGTATGGCCTGCTTGCCGCAGCTTTGGCACACGCTGATCGCTGCCAAGACGCCGAACCGTATTATACCCAGGCACTGGAGCAGGACGCAGATCAGCCACTGGCCCAGGAAGCGCTGGATCTATGTGAGAGGGGGGTCCCCCCCCCCACACCAACCGCCACCAGCCCCGCGGCCTCAGCGCCCACGCCGGTCGCCACGCCCGAGGGCTCTGGACAGGCAAGGGCCACGGCACGCCCGGCACAGATCAGCGGGCGCATTGCCTTTCCTGTGTGGAACCAGCAGACAAGCAAGTACGACGTCTATCTGGCCAACGTCGACGGCAGCGGGCGCCGGCTGGTGACCGCCGAGATGCACCAGCCGGCGATTAACCAGGCAGGAAACTGGCTGGCGGTCAATGGCGAGCGCGCCGACCACCAGAATCTTTTTATCGTGCGGCCGGATGGCAGCCAACTGATCGAGATCACGACCAACATCGAGGATGGTTTGCCTGATTGGTCGCCTGACGGCAAGAGCCTCGTATTCAGCTCCACCCGCCACGGCGACAAGCAGTCGCGCATCTATATCCTCGACGACGTGCCCTTCGAGGGAGGCAGGCTAGAGGGCCGGACGTTGAATTTTGGGCCTGACGACGTGCGCGGCGAATATCCGACCTGGACTTTGGATGGGCGCATTGTCTATTCGGGGTGCGACCTGACGATCGAGCCGGCTCCCTGCGGGTTGTACATCATGTCAGCGGCGCCCGGCGCGCATCCCTTTAAGCAGTTGACGGATCGCAAGGAGGACACGGCCCCATCGGCGCATGGCGATCGCCTGGCCTTTATGTCGAACCGCGAGGGCAACTGGGAGATCTATCTGATCAACCTCGACGGCAGCGGTCTGCAGCGGCTGACAAAAAACGCGGCGAACGATGGGCTGCCGACCTGGTCGCCCGATGGTAAGACAATCGCCTTTGTCTCAGATCAGGGTGGGGCGTGGGCCGTGTGGGCGATGAGCCTGGACGGCTCGAACCAGCGCAAGCTATTTCCAATCGGGGGCGGCGGGCTGGTGTCCGGCTGGCAGTCGGAGCGCATTGACTGGGCTCCCTAGAAGAAGGTTCCTGGCGTGAAAGACTCGAAAACGCATCCCAGGTGGATTGGCTGGCTCGCTCCGATCTTGCTCCTTGCCGTCGTCGCGGGCGCGGCCTGGCTGCTCGGCGCAGCCGTTCCGGCAGCCGAACCGGCAGGCGCCATCGCATCGCCGTCGGCCGTCGTTCAATACCGAATGGCACAGGTCAAGACCGCGACCCCGCTGCCAACGGCTACAACAAGAGTGGCTGCCACGCGCACGGCGGCACCCACGCCCACGCTGGTGCCGACACTCCCCGCCCCGCCTACCAGCTCGGTGGTGGCGAGCCTCAACCAGGTGGCGCGCATCGCGGTGGACGCGGCTCGCACCCAGGTCGAGATGGGCACAGCCGTGTTCGTCGACGTGCGCACGGAGGCGACGTACCAACAGGGACACCTGCCGGGCGCCATCTCGCTGCCGGGCGGGGTATCTACCAGCGGCTACAAGGAGCTGCCCGACGACCGGCTGCTGATTTTCTACTGAGCTTGAGGCGGTGAATCCGCGAGCGCCCGTGCGGCGCTCACAGCGCATCAGAATGGGTTCGAGCAGGTGGCGGCGTTGGCGGGTGGCTGGTCGGCGTGGCAGCGGGCCGGTTATCCTGTAGAGCGCGAACAGGCGGGCACGCCACGCGCCGCCGCGCCTGGTGACGCGATGAGCGCCATGGGCGATCCCCGGGCGCCGGTCGTCATCGAGGAGTTCTCTGACTTTCAGTGCGGCTACTGTGCGAGACATGCGCTCAACACTGTGCCGCGCATCAAGGATGCCTATGTCGAAACCGGCCTGGTGTATTATGTCGTACACGACTTTCCCCTCGAGTTTCACCCGAACGCGCGGCTGGCCGCGTTGGCCGCGCGCTGTGCCGGAGATCAGGGCCGCTACTGGCCGATGCACGACGCGCTCTATGAACGCCAGGCGGAGTGGTCGGGGCTGTCACCAAACGACGCGTCGGGCATGTTCCAAAAGCTCGCGGGCTGGCTCAATATCGATGGAGCGGTGTTCGAGAAGTGCATGACCACCGGTGAGTTTCAAGACGAGATCGACCAGGATCTGCTGGCAGGACAGCAAGCCGGCGTGCAGGGCACCCCCTCGTTCTTGATCGACGGCGAGCTGGTGGTGGGAGCCTATCCATACGAGATATTCGAGGAGAAAATCGAGGCGGCGATCAAGAGGAACGATTAGCGCCCCGCGGGCTGATTATCCCAGAATGAGGTATTCGCCATCCAGGCCCTCGATCTGAATGCCGGCGCGCAGCTTTTGCTCATTGGCCAGGCGGGCGACGAGCAGCGCCACGTCGCGCGGTGTCCAGCCAAACAGGCGGGCGATGTCAGCCTCTGTCGCCGCGACGACTGTATGGAGGTAGCGCAGCAGGATCGTCTCGCGCGCCTGCGCGCCTGAAATGTTGCGTGCGGCGGCGACGATCGCGGGGAAATGGTGGTGGAACAGGTCATAGACGTACATATAGCCCCACCGGTTTGCGTCGGAGGTCGCCACCTTGGTGATCCGGAACTGCATTTGCAGCTCGGCCAGCGCACGGTCAAAGCGGCCAGCGTTCGCCTTGCCCGACAGGCTGGCCTCGCGGCGCAGGCGGCTTGTGGGCAGTGCGCCGGACGCGAGCAGCGCCTCATACACCTGCCTGGCTTCGATCGATAGCAGGCCATCCTGGTAGTCGATCAGGTAGTCCACCGCTGGCTGGCCATAGTTGGGCGACAGGGCGTAAAAGGCAGGGGCGAGGGCGAGGGCGATAAAGACCGGCTTCTTGCGGAGAAATTTGCCATACAGCACCTTGCCCTCGATCGGCAGGGTGTCTTTCCAGCGCCAGGCCAGGCCGATCTCGCGCCCGCGGTTGCTGCGCGGCGGGGATGTGTTCGCGCCCCGTAGCGCCCCCCACAGCGAGGGCAACTCCACATCAGCAGCGGAGAAGAGCAGGCTGATGCCGACGTCGTTCAGAAAAGCAAGCGCTTCCTGCTCGTTATCTATGCGCAGATTTGCCCGCTGCCGGTAGCGCTCGGCGCGCAGGGCCTGCACCTGTTCGAGGGTCGGCACTGCCTACGGCTCCTCCCGCAGGGCATAGCCCACGCCACGCACCGTTTGCAGGATGCGCGGCTCGTTCTCTGCTTCCAGCTTGGAGCGGAGGTAGCGGATGTAGACCTCGATGATGTTCGACTCGCCGCCAAAGTCATAGCCCCACACGTGCTCATAGATCATGTCGCGGGTGAGCACCTGGCGCGGGTGGCGCAAAAAGAGCTCCATCAGGTCGAATTCTTTGGCAGTCAGGCTCAGGTCGCGACTGCCACGGCGTGCCTCACGTGTCGCGGGGTTGGCCACCACGTCGCCAAAGCGCAGCACCTGTGTCTCGTCGGAGCGGCGCTTGCGCCGGAGCAGCGCGCGGAGGCGGGCAAGCAGCTCATCGAAGGCAAAGGGCTTGACCAGATAGTCGTCAGCGCCCGCGTCGAGCCCGGCGACGCGATCTGGTACGGCATCTCGGGCTGTGAGCATCAAGATCGGCAGGTCGGCCCAGCCATCGGCGCGCAGCCGCTGACACACATCCAGGCCGCCGAGTCCGGGAAGCATCACGTCCAGGATGATCAGGTCGGGGGGCTCACGGCGCGCCTGTGCCAGCGCACTCTCGCCGTCGTAGGCCACGTCCACTTCATACCCCTCGTACACGAGGCCGCGCCGGACAAAGTCCACAATTTTCGTTTCGTCGTCCACGACGAGGATGCGCTCCGCCACCTATGCCTCCATCAAGTCACGCGCTTACGTCTACTTCTGCCGGACATTATAGCATAAACGGGTGCTTGCGCAAAGGGGCAATCGCGCCTGGCGCCAGGCGCGATGACCCAAGGGCGAGTTGTGGCGAGTGGGAAAAGTGGCGTTGTCTGTCTACCTTGTTGGTTTTTGACAAACAGGGCTGATTGTGATAATCTGTTCAATGTTGGTTGGAGGACGCTACAGACGCGCGGCGACTCTATCCAAAATTGCCACTAGACCGGAGAAAAGGCGTATGCCATCGGATTATGGACCAATCCTGATATACGCATTGATCGCTGTTGCTCTGTCGGCTATCGCCGTCCTGATGCCTGCCCTCTTTGGCCCCAGGCGCCCAACGCCGACCAAGCTCGCACCGTACGAGTCGGGCAAGCTGCCGGTTGGCCCGGCACGGCGCCGCGTTGCCATCCAATACTACCTATACGCGGTGCTCTTTATCCTTTTCGACATCGAGGTCCTCTTTCTCTTTCCGTGGGCCACGGTGTTTCGTGACCTATCGCCACGCTGGGTGGGCTTGATCGAGGCCGGTGTGTTCCTCCTGGTCCTGGTCCTCGGCCTGGTGTACGTTTGGCGCAAGGGAGGGCTGGAATGGGAATAGAAAACGCCCTGCCGGACGGGATGGTGGTCACCACTACCCTGGAAAAGCTGGTCGACTGGGGCCGGGGACGATCGCCCTTTCCTCTGCTCTTTGGCCTGGCGTGTTGCGCGATCGAGATGATGGCAGCCGGTGGCCCGCGCCACGATGTGGCGCGGTTTGGGGCGGAGGTGTTTCGTGGATCGCCGCGCCAGGCAGACGTGATGATTGTTGCCGGGCGGGTGTCGCAAAAGATGGCGCCTGTCGTCAAGCGCCTGTACGAGCAGATGCCTGATCCAAAGTGGGTAATTGCCATGGGGGCGTGTGCTTCTACGGGCGGCCCTTTTGAGAACTATGCTATGATTCAGGGGGTGGACAAGCTCATCCCTGTCGACGTGTACGTGCCTGGCTGCCCGCCGAGGCCAGAGGCGCTGCTGTATGGTATCACCCAGTTGTACGCCAAGATCCAGGACGAGACATTCGCCGACTATCGGCCCGAGAAGCCGATGGTGGCGGACGAGCCAACCGAGGCAGAAGAATGACCGACGGCGATCTGGTGCTTAAATTGAGAGAGCGGTTTCCGCAGGGGGATAGGCCAGGCGGCGTGCTCGCCGTGGAAGAGTCGCGCGGCGAGCTGTCGGTGGTCGTGCACCCGCGCGATCTCGTGGCCATGTGCCTCTTTTTGCGCGACGAGCCCGATCTGGCCTTCGATCTGTGTGTGTTCGTCAGTGCCATCGACCAGCTCAATCTGGGAGTACAGCCGCGCTTTGTTGGCATTTATCAGATCTACTCACTCCGGCACAACCGGCGCCTGCGCCTGAAGGTCCCCTTGAGTGGCGATCCACCTGTGGTCGACAGTGTGACCCACGTTTGGCGTGCGGCCGACTGGCACGAGCGCGAAACATACGATCTATTTGGGATCCTCTATCGCGGCCATCCCGAACTGCGGCGGATTATGATGCCCGACGATTGGGTGGGACACCCGCTGCGCAAGGACTATCCACTCGGCGGCGAGCCGGTGCAGTTCACGGTAAATGAGGGCCTGCCGGCGCTAGAGCGCCTGGGCGAGCAGGTGCTGCCTGCCCCCTCTCACGAGTCGTACGTACCGCCCTGGTTCAGCGGACGCGATGACACGATGATCATCAACATGGGGCCGCAGCACCCTGCGACCCACGGCGTGCTGCGCGTCGTCGTCGAGCTCAGCGGAGAGCGGATCGTGAACGCGGCCCCCGATATCGGTCACCTGCATTCGGGATTTGAGAAAACAGCCGAGCATCGCACCTACCAGCAGTATGCCACTTACCCAAGCCGGATGGATTACGTAGCGGGCATGTCGAATGACCTGTCGTACATCCTCGCCGTGGAAAAACTGGTCGGCGCCGAGGTACCCCCACGCGCCCAGGTCCTGCGCGTCATCCTGGTGGAGCTGCAGCGCCTGGCAGCGCACCTGATCTGGATCGGCACGCAGACGCTCGACCTGTCGGGCACGATCCACGCACTGCTCCAGTACGCGTTTCGCGAGCGCGAGATGATCCTGGACATCTTGGAGATGGTGTGCGGCGCGCGGATCACGACGAGCTATTTCACCACGGGCGGCTGCCGGTGGGATGTGCCATCCGCATTCCCGGGCGCGGTGACCGAGTTTGTGGACGTGATGGAAAAGCGGCTGCGCGAGTACGAGACGATGCTCACCAACAATCCGATCTATCGATCGCGGATCGAAGGGGTCGCCGTCATCGGGGCCGAGGACGCCATTGCGCTCGGCTGCACGGGCCCCGTGCTGCGCGGGTGTGGCATTGGGTATGACGTGCGCAAGGCGCATCCATACACGGGGTACGAGGAGTATGATTTTGAAGTGCCAGTTCAGACGGCGGGCGATGCCTACGCCCGCTACCTGGTGCGCGTCGCCGAGATGCGGCAGAGCCTGCACATCGTACGCCAGGGGCTGGACAAACTGCGGCGTATCGGTCCCGGGCCATTCAAAGATCCAAACCGCAAGATCACGCTCCCGCCCAGAGAAGAGCTGGACCAGAGCATGGAGGCGTTGATCCACCACTTCAAGCTGGTGACCGAAGGATTCCAGCCGCCGCCAGGCGACGTGTATGTGAGCATCGAGAATCCCAAGGGGGAGCTGGGGCATTACCTCGTGTCTGACGGCAGCAACCGGCCCTACCGGCTCAAGATCCGCGGGCCATCTTTTTCCAACATCTCTGCCGTGCGCGTGATGGCGCCGGGGAGCATGTTCTCAGACATGGTGGCGATGATTGGGAGTATTGATATCACTCTGGGCGAGGTCGATCGATAGGGAGTAGGAAATTGGAGGACCGAGACAGGTGCTGACAGAGGGAGCCAAAGAAAAGATTCTTGGGCTACGGGACGAGTTTCCGGACGCGCAGTCGGCGGTGCTGCCAGCGCTCTACCTGGCGCAGGCGGACTATGGTGGGTGGGTGCCGGTGGAGGCGATCGACGAGGTGGCCGACCTGATGGGGCTGGCGTCGACCTTTGTTGGCTCGGTGGCAAGTTTTTACACCCTGATCCATACGGCACCTGTGGGCCGGCACAAGATCTATGTGTGCACGAATATCTCCTGCTCATTGCTCGGCGGTGAGCAGATCCTGAAGTATATCGGCGCCAAGCTGGGTGTGCTGCCGGGCGGCACGACGGCCGATGGGCAGTTCAGCCTGTTCGAGGTCGAGTGCCTTGGATCGTGCGGCACAGCGCCGATGATGCAGATCGACGACGTGTACTATGAGAACCTGACAGAAGAAAAGGTGGACGAGATCCTGGCAGGGTTGTTGTAGGTGCGGCGCACACGCATGTATTGCGCCTGAAAGCGAGGAAACCATGAGCAGCAAACTAGGGTTGGAAGAAGCACTCGACATTGCCATGAACGCTGAGCTGAAAGCGCAGGCGTTTTATGCCCAGGCCGCCGTGCAGGTGCAGGATCCACGCGGGCGTGACCTGCTCAACCGTTTGGCGGCGTTCGAGCAGTATCACTATCAGAAGCTGTCAGAGCTGGCCCGCTCGCTGCACGACGGCGAGGGATTCATCAGCTACGAGGCGCGGACGATGGAGGATGTGCAGCCGTTCCGTGGGGCCGGGGAGGCGGCCGGGGTCGAGGTGGACGACCTGGGCAGCGAAATAGAGATCTTGACGGTTGCCATCGGCAATGAAAAGACGGCGCACGAGCAGTATCGAACCCTCGCCGAGCAGACGGAGGATCCAAGCGGACAGGCCATGTTCGGTCGCCTGGCCTATGAAGAAGAAATGCACCAGCGCATCCTCGAGGACGAGTTTTATGCTCTCAGCAATCAAGGGGCATGGGGGTGGTCGGGGATGTATGGCGAGTGATTTTGGATTGCCAGCCACGGACGATGGGGTGCAAATGATGGGATCGCAACCGACTTGGAACCCTCAGCGGCGGGTGCTCTTGCGCAATGTGGGGGTACCAGGGGCAGCAGACATTGAGACATACGTGCAGCGCGGGGGGTATCGCGGGCTGGAGAGGGCGCTGTGTGGGTGCGAGCCGCGCGAGGTTGTCGAGACGGTCCTTAACTCTGGCCTGCGTGGTCGGGGTGGGGCCGGCTTTCCCACGGGCCGCAAGTGGATGTTCCTGCCCAAAGGCGTTTACCCACGCTACCTGGTGTGCAATGCCGATGAGGGCGAACCAGGGACGTTCAAAGACAGGATCCTGATTGAGGAGGACCCGCACGGGCTGATCGAAGGGATCGTTATTTCGAGTTATGCCTGCGAGGCGGCACACGCGTTTATCTATATCCGCGGCGAGTATGACCTGGGCCGGCGGCGCCTGGAGCAGGCCATCCGCCAGGCGTACGAGTGGGGGTTTTTAGGCCAAGACATCCGGGGCAGCGGCTACAACCTGGAGATGAGCGTCGTGAGTGGGGCAGGCGCCTATATCTGTGGCGAAGAGACGTCGCTCCTATCGTCCCTCGAAGGCAAGCGCGGTCATCCCAAGCTCAAGCCCCCCTTCCCTGCGTCCCAGGGGTTGTACCGGAAGCCGACCATCGTCAACAATGTCGAGACACTGGCGAACGTGCCTCTCATCGTGTTGAACGGCGCCGAGTGGTACCGGCAGTGGGGCACGGAGATGAGCCCTGGCCTCAAGCTCTTTTCTGTCTCGGGTCACGTGGAAAGGCCGGGAGTGTACGAGCTACCGCTGGGCACGCCGATGCGCGAGCTGATCGAAGATGTGTGCGGCGGGCCCAAGGATGGTATTCCGCTCAAGGTCATCATCCCCGGCGGGTCGTCGGTGCCGATGCTCCCTGCCGAGGTGGCGATGGAGACCAACCTCGACTATGAGTCGCTGTCAAAAGCGGGCTCGAACCTGGGATCGGGCGGCGTGATCGTTGCCAACCAGCAGACATGCATCGTGCGGTTAACGAAACGCCTGGCAAGCTTTTACCGGCACGAGTCGTGCGGCAAGTGTATCCCGTGTCGCGAGGGAACCGACTGGATGTACAAGATCCTGGCACGCATCGAGGCCGGGCAGGGGCGGCCGGAAGACCTTTCCCTGCTGCTTGATATCAGTGGCAACATCGCGGGCAGAAGCTTTTGCCCACTGGGCGATGCGGCCATCGGGCCGGTGGTGAGCAGCATCCAGCGCTTTCGCGACGAGTACGAGTTGCACATCGCAGAGGGGCGGTGCCCCACAGCCCCACCAGATCCTTTTCGTGAAAGAAAATGAGTGAGAAAACGTTCGTACGCCTGACAATAGACGACCAGGAAATATCCGTGCCGGCCGGATCCACCGTATATGAAGCGGCCACGGCGGCAGGTATTCACATCCCGACTTTTTGCCACCACGAAAAGCTGGTGCCTGTCGGCGCGTGCCGCCAATGCCTGGTCGAGATCGAGGGCATGGTCAATTTGCAGACGTCGTGCACGACGCCAGTGCGCGAGGGCATGATCGTGCGGGCGTGGACCTCGCCCAAGGCGGTGGAGGCACGCCGCGCGCAAATCGAGTTCCTCCTGACGAACCACCCGCTTGACTGCCCGGTCTGCGATAAGGGGGGCGAGTGCCCCCTGCAGGATCAGGCCCTGGCCGATGGGCCCGGACGCAGCCGGTATATTGAGGAAAAGCGGCACAAGCTCAAACGCTACCCGTTGAGCGACTTGATCGTGCTGGACCAGGAGCGGTGTGTCCTCTGCTGGCGCTGTATCCGTTTCCTCGACGAATGGGCCGACGACCACGAGCTCGACCTGTTCGGACGAGGTGCCACGACGCGCCTGGAAACCTTTGACTCGCGCTCCATGCGCAGCAAGTGGCAGGGCAATACGATCGACCTCTGTCCCGTTGGCGCGCTTACCAGCCGCGTCTTTCGCTTCGAAGCACGCCCCTGGGAGCTGACATACGGGCCGAGCGTGTGTCCACTCTGCTCTGTGGGATGCAACCTCACCCTGCACGTCAAGAACAACACGCTGCGGCGCCTCACGCCGCGCGAAAATATGCAGGTGAACGACGCCTGGTTGTGCGACGTGGGCCGCTTTGGCCATGCCTTCGTCGACCATCCCGACCGCCTGATGACGCCACTGGTGCGCCGCGGTGAGCAACTCGAGCCCGCGACGTGGGCAGAAGCCCTCGCCCTGATCGGCGAGCGGCTGCGCGCTGTCGTCAACACTTCGGGTGCCGAGGCGGTGGCAGGCATCAGCTCAACACACGCTACCAACGAGGCCAACTATCTCTTTCAACGGCTGATGCGCAGTCTCATCGGCACCAACAATATCGACCATCTGGATCGGGCGCCGCTCGGCAGCGAGCCCCTTGCCTCGCTGCCGGCCCTGGAGCAGGCTGACGTCGTGCTGCTGCTCGGGTTCGATCCGAGCACAGAGGCGCCGCTGGTGGAGCTGTGGCTTAAAAAGGCGGTGCTGAGGCACCAAGCGCGCGTGATCGTCGCCAATCCATGGTTGGTCGAAATGGGGCGGTATGAAGGTCCGTGGCTCGGCTACCGGCCGGGCAGTGGAGTGACAATGCTCAACGGGCTTGCCCATGCCGTGCTTGAAGCAGGGGGAAAGGGAACCGGGAGCCGGGGGTTCCACGTCGACGAGGTGCGGAACGCGCTGAAGGGTTACCATCCGGCCCAGGTGGCTCGCCTGGCGGGGACCTCTGCTCAGGCACTGGCAGAAGCGGGCAAGTTGTTGGCAACAGCGCGCCGCCCAGTCATCCTCTACGGCCCTCAATGGCTGCTCCAGAATAGGAACAGGCACCAGGCTCGCGAGGCATCAACAGAAGGTGGGCTGCCGGCCCTCGATGCCATCGCCAACCTGTCGCTGCTGCTGGCCGGCGCCCAGGTGGCCTTTGTGCCGCCCGACGCCAACACGCTCGGCGCTCTCGATATGGGCGCCGTGCCCCGCCTCTTGCCGGGGCGGCAGGCTATGAGCAGCCGCGATGTGCGTAGCAGGCTGGCGAGCTTCTGGGGAAGCCGGCTATCGCCGGTTTCGGGCCTCGACTTGGACATGATGTTCAACGCGGCGGGCGAGGGACGGCTGGGAGCGATGTGGATCCTGGGTGCTGACCCGGCTCGGAATTATCCGGGGGCGGTCCAGGCCCTGGCTCAGATCCCCTTCCTGATCGTGCAAGAGCTGTTCCTGACCCAGACAGCGGCGATGGCCGACGTCGTGCTGCCGGGAGCCAGCTTTGCCGAGACAGACGGGACGCTGACAAACATGACCGGCCGTGTGCAAAAGATCGAGGCGCATCGTTTGCCGCCTGGCAGCGCCCTGCCCGACTGGCAGATCGTGGTCGAGGTGGCCAGGCATCTGGCCGACGACAAGCAGCGGCGGGCGTGGGACTTTGCCACTGCCGGCGACGTGCTGGACGAGATCCGGCGCGTGGTGCCCGCCTACCAGGCACTCGACGAGGAAGCACTCGAAGGCGAAGGATGGCAGCCGTCAGCCAGCGAGAGCCGCCGGCGTGCGTGGAGCCGGATCGAGGCCATGCCCACTGCGGCGCCGGGCGACGACTATCCGCTCATCCTGGTTATAGGGCATGTCCTCTTTGACCAGGGGCCTCTGCTGCGCTGGTCAGACGCGATTGAAAAGAGCGTGCCCGAGCCCTTTGTGCTGGTCCATCCCGACGACGCGCGCAAGGCAGGGGTAGTGAACGGCCAGGTGGTGCGGGTCGAATCACCACACAGCGTGCCTGGCGCAGAACCGATCGACCGGGTCGCGCAGGTGAGCGATGGGGTAGTACCAGGGGTGGTGTGGGCGCCTTTGAACCTTGGCGACGAGCTGGTGATCGCGCTGTTCGAAAAGGCGGGGGCGCTGCCATGGGTGCGGATCGCGGCGGTAGATCCCGTGCCGGCCCCGGGTGCCGGGCACCCGGCGTCCGGGCAACAGTCGTGAGTTTTGATTGGAGCAAGGTATGGATTGGGTAGGGGATTTCTGGATTCCTCTCATCAAAGGGGTCGTCGTTGTCCTGCTGCTGCTGCTTGGAGGCGCGTACATGACCTGGGGCGAGCGCAAGATTTGCGCCCGTTTCCAGGTGCGTTATGGCCCGAATCTGGCCGGCCCATTTGGTCTCCTCCAGCCGCTGGCCGATGCGGTAAAGGCGATCTTTAAAGAGGAGATTATCCCGAGCCACGTCGACAGGGTGACCTACCTGCTCGGCCCGTTCATCTCTTTCGCGGGGGTGCTGATTACCTTTGCCGTCATCCCCTTTGGGCCCGAGGTCGACCTATTTGGGCGGACGATCGGACTCGTGATCGGCGACGTGGAGATCGGCTTGCTCTTCCTGGTGGCAGTGGCGGGGCTGGCGAGCTATGGCGTCGTGCTCGGCGGCTGGTCGTCGAACAACAAGTACTCGCTGCTCGGCACGCTGCGCGCCACAGGGCAGATGCTCAGCTACGAGCTACCGCTCGGCGCAGCGCTGCTGCCCGTGGCACTGCTCGTCGGGAGCCTGAATCTGCGCGAGATCGTCGACTACCAGGGAAGCTGGCCGCTGGTGGCGCTCCAACCGATCGCCTTTGTCATCTTTTTGATCGCGATCATTGCCGAAAGCAACCGCTCTCCCTTTGACCTGCCCGAGTCGGAGAATGAGCTGGTGTCGGGGTTTATGACCGAGTATGGAGGCATCAAGTTCGCCCTCTATTTTATCGCCGAGTACACAGCGATGGTGGTGAACAGCGCGATTGTCGCCACCGTGTTCCTGGGTGGATGGAAGTGGCCGGCGGCGATATCGGACCTTCACCCCCTGGCCGGCGTAGCGCTCTTTGTGGCCAAAGTCGTGTTCATGCTCTTTGTCTATGTGTGGGTCCGCACGGCCACTCCACGCGTGCGCATCGACAAGTTTATGAACTTTGCGTGGAAATTCATGCTGCCGCTGGCGCTGTTGAACCTCATCGTGACGGCAGTGGTGGTGGCGTTTGTCTAGACCAATTTACCAATCTACCAATCTACCAACTGGTAGATTGGTAGATTGGTAAATTGGTAGATTGGTGAGTAGGAGTATGATCAGAGACTCGATAGTTGGCCTGTGGCAAGTGCTGCGGGCCATGGGGCTAACGCTCAAATACTTTTTCACGCGGCCGGTGACCATCCAGTATCCGAAGGAGCCGGTACCGTTGTATCCACGGTTCCGGGGAGGACACCAACTCCTCTTTTACGAAGAGGGTCCATACAAGGGGCTGGAGCGGTGCATCGGCTGCTCGCTGTGCGCGGCCTACTGCCCGACGCAATGCATCTATGTGCAGGCGGCCGAGAACAAGGACGGCGTGCAGCGCTCGCCAGGTGAGCGGTACGCAGAAGTGTACGAGATCAATATGCTGAGATGTATGTTTTGCGGCTACTGCGAAGAGGCATGTCCCACCGGGGCGATCGTGCTGCGACGCGAATTTGCGCTGGCCGATTACAGCCGGAAGGGACTCCTCTACGGGCAGGAGCGCCTGCAGAAGCCTCAGGCGCCGAACGCCGTCATCCGGTCCGACTCGGTGGATAGTCGTCCGGAGACGGGCCAAGCCCGGCGCGCGCGGCGGGCCAGGCCATAGGAGGGCACCCGAGATGGAGATGGTCGTGTTTGCCGTACTCGCCGGGGTCGCCGTGCTGGCCGCACTGGGGGTCGTCGCCCAGCGCAATGTGGTGCACAGTGCCCTCTTTTTGCTGGTCAACTTTTCCTGCCTGGCCGGCCTGTACATTCTGCTCAATGCCCAGTTCCTGGCCGTGGTGCAGGTGATCGTGTATGCCACGGCGATCGTGGTCCTCTTTCTCTTTGTGGTGATGCTGCTCGGCATGGAGCGCGCGAGGGAAGCACCAGACCTGCGCCCATACCATACGATCGCGGGGGTGGCGCTCGGTGCGACGCTCCTGGGTGGCGTGGCGTGGGCATTTGCCGCCTCGCCGCCCGCCGCTGCCATCGAGCCGGGGATCGTGTCGGACGTGCGCGAGATCGGGGCTGCGCTGCTGACAGATTTCAGTGTGCCCTTTGAGCTGGTGTCGGTGGTGCTGCTCGTGGCTATCATCGGTGCCATTGTGCTGGCCAAGGCGAGGTTGTCATGATGGGCAGGGGAGGAGTAGAGTCGCTATGGTACCTGGCGAATATTATTTGATCCTGAGCGCCGCGTTGTTTGTCATCGGCGCGGTCGGCGTGGTGGTGCGGCGCAACCCACTCGTCGTGTTCATGTCGGTGGAGATGATGCTCAATGCCGTGAACCTGACGCTTGTCACTTATGCACGCGTGTGGGACGACGTGGCGGGCCGGGTATTTGTGCTGTTGATCATGGCTGTTGCCGCGGCTGAGGTCGCTGTCGGCCTGGCGATCATTGTCGCGCTCTCTCGCCACGGCGTACCCGCGGACGTGGACGAGGCGAATTTGCTAAAGGGGTAAGGTGTGTCGATGCTTGAAACCGCGTGGCTGATCCCGCTCTTTCCACTCGCCGGGGTCCTGGTGAATGCCCTGTTGGGACGGTGGCTGGGGCGCCGGGTGGTCGCCGCCATCGCGAACCTCGCCGTGGCTGCCTCTTTTGTGGCAGCACTCGTCGTGCTGGTCGAGCTGCTTGGACTCGACCCCGAGAGCCGCAGCCACGTCGTGCCCCTCTACCGGTGGATCGTGGCAGGAGATTTCGAGGTCGAAGCGCGCCTGCTGATCGACCCGCTCTCCATCGTCATGGCACTGGTGGTGACCGGGGTAAGCGCTCTGATCCACGTCTACTCGGCCGCCTATATGCACGGGGAGCACTACTACGAGCGTTACTTTACATGGCTCAATCTCTTTGTGCTGATGATGCTCATCCTGGTGTTGGGCGACAGTTTCGTGACCCTCTATGTCGGGTGGGAGGGGGTCGGCCTCTCCTCTTACCTGCTTATCGGCTACTGGTTCCAGCGTGAGGCGCCGGCCGCTGCGGCACGCAAGGCATTCCTCGTCAACCGTGTCGGCGACCTGGGCTTTGCCCTGGGCATCATGCTCATCTTTGCCACGTTCGGCAGCGTCATGTACGATGACGTGCTGCCGGCGGCACTAGCGGGGCTCACGACGCCGGGCACGGCGACGGCCATCGCCCTGCTGCTCCTGGCAGGCGCCGTGGCCAAGTCGGCCCAGTTCCCACTCCACGTGTGGCTGCCCGATGCGATGGAAGGCCCCACCCCTGTCAGCGCCCTGATCCACGCCGCGACGATGGTGACCGCCGGCGTGTACATGATCGCCCGCTGCCACCCACTCTTTGAGGCATCGACCTCGGCGCTCAACTGGGTGCTCTGGATCGGTGGGATCACGGCCTTTTTCGCCGCGACGGTCGCCCTGGTGCAGCGTGATCTGAAGCGCATCCTGGCCTACTCGACGATCAGCCAGTTGGGCTACATGTTCCTCGCCCTCGGGGCAGGGGCATACGGGGCGGCCATCTTTCACCTGATGACGCACGCCTTTTTCAAAGCGCTTCTTTTCTTGTGCGCCGGGGCGGTGATGCACGCGCTGGACGGTGAGCTCGACATTTTCAAAATGGGCGGGCTCAGGCACAAATTGCGTTGGACTTTTGTCACGACCCTGGTGGGGGTGCTGGCGCTCGCCGGCGTACCCCTTTTTAGCGGCTTTTTCAGCAAGGAAGCGATCCTGGCCGGGGTGTATGCACAGGCAGGAGTGGTGCCGTGGCTGCTCGGCACGGTCACCGCGGGGATCACGGCCTTTTATGCCTTCCGTCTCTTGTTCGTGGTGTTCTATGGACGCGCACGCGGCGAGCGCAGGCGCGCAGAGGAGGCGCACGACCCAGCGGTGGTCATGCTCGTGCCGTTGATCGGGCTCGCCGTGCTGGCTGTCGTGGGCGGCTACCTGGGCCTGCCCCACGTCGTGGGGGTGGGAAGCGCGATAGAAGAATTCCTGGAGCCGGTGTTTGCGGGCACGATCCTCGCCGGTGAAGCTGTCGAGAGCGTCGCGCTCGAATGGCTGATGATCGGTGCCGCGGTGGTGGCGGTGGCGGCGGGCGCAGGGCTTGCCTACTGGCTTTACCTGGCACGGGAGGAGCTGGCGGCGCGTTGGACACGGGAAGCAAAGTGGCTGCACGACCTGCTGTTTAACGCCTACTATGTCGACAGGGTCTACACCGAAGTGATTGTCAACCCGCTGCGCGCGGCGGGGAGCGCGCTCTCGGGCACGGTCGAGGTGATGGGCGTGGATCGCGCTGTGGACGGCCTGGCGGAACTGGTGGGGATGCTCGGCGGCGGTGTACAGCGGCTGCAGACGGGGCTGGTGCGCAACTATGCAGTGGGGATGCTGATCGGCGTTGTGGCGCTGCTCGGCTACTTTTTGGTGCGCGCACTGATCGGTGGGTAGGGTGGGGGCCTGTGGAGGCTTGATGAACCGGCTTGGATTTCCATTATTATCGATTCTGATCCTGGTGCCGCTCGCCGGCGCGGTCATCACGCTGGCCGTGGGACGCAGACGGCAGGTGGCACAGGTATGGGCGCTGGTGGTATCACTGGCTACGCTGGCGCTCGCGGGGACGGTGTGGGCGCTCTTTAATTATGGCCGGGGTGGCATGCAGTTCGTCGATCGCGTCCCGTGGGTCGAGACGCTTGGGATCAGCTACTATGTGGGCGTCGACGGCATCAGCCTGTGGCTTTTGCTGCTCACGGCGTTCCTGGTGCCTGTCGCCATCATTGCCTCGTGGCGTTCCGTGTCGCACTGGCCCGCTGAAGATGTGCGCGCTTACTTTTTCTGGCTGTTGGCGCTCGAGACGGGCGTGCTGGGGGTATTTGCCGCCGTCGACATGGTCCTCTTTTTCATTTTCTGGGAGGCGATGCTGGTGCCGGCCTACTTTCTCATCGGCCGGTGGGGTGGCGAAAGGCGCATGTACGCGACGGTCAAGTTCTTTCTCTACACCATGGCCGGCAGCGCGCTGATGCTCGTCGCCATCCTGGTCCTGGCCGCGCTCGGGTTCCAGCAGACGGGCGAGATGACCTTCGATCGGCTGGCCCTGGAGGCACTGCCGCTCGGCCTCGACGCTCAGATCTGGCTCTTCCTGGCTTTTGCCCTCGCCTTTGCCGTCAAGGCCCCCGTGTGGCCGTTCCATAGCTGGCTGCCGCCGGCCTATGTAGAGGCTCCCACGCCGGTGACGATCCTGCTGGCGGGCCTTCTATCCAAGATGGGAATTTACGGCCTGATTCGCTTCTGCATCCCACTCTTTCCCGATGCGCTGGCGGTGGCACGGCCATGGATCTGGCCGCTCGTCGTGGTCGGGATCGTGTACGCCTCGCTCGTGGCCCTGGTGCAGTCGGACCTGAAGCGACTGATCGCTTATTCGAGCATGGCGCACGTGGGCATCATTGTCGCCGGGGTGCTGGCCGCGAACGTGCAGGGCGTGCAGGGCGCATTGCTCCAGTCGGTGTCGCACGGCATCACCGTGTCGGCTCTCTTTTTGATCGTCGAGTTCCTGGCCGTGCGCCGTGGCACGCAGATCGAGACCTTGGGCGGGCTGTGGCACAGCGTGCCACTGCTCGGCACGCTGACTTTGACGGTGATAATGGCAGCGATTGGCCTGCCGGGCCTGAGCGGCTTTCCTGGCGAGTTCACGCTGCTGCTCGGGCTCTTGCGCCAGAGCCCTGCCGCCGCGGCGGCAGCCGCCACAGGCATCGTCCTGGGGGCGTGGTACATGCTCAGCCTGTTCAGTCGTGTTTTTGCCGGACCACTCGACCGCCCGGAGAACCGCACGCTGCCCGACCTGCGCAGGCGTGAGGGCCTGCTGCTGCTGCCGCTCGTCGTGCTGATGTTCGTGCTGGGTATTCTGCCGGGGCTGGTGTTGCGGCCCACAGACGCAGCGGTCGCCGATCTGCTGGCGGCGGCTGAGGAAAACCGGGTGGTTCTGATAGAAAGTGGCGAGTGACAAGGTGGGGATTGCTTCGCTTCGCTCGCAATGACAGGTCTTTATGGGAGATGGGATGGAGATAGCGGCACCGACGTTTGACTTGCTGGTCGTGGCACCCGAGTTGGTGGTGCTGGTGACGGCCCTGCTGGTGATGATCGTGGATCTCTTGATGCCGCACGCACAGAAGAGGCGGCTGGTGTGGGTCGCCCTCGCCGGCGTGGTGGCAGCGGGCGCGGTGTCATTCTACGTGTGGGATGGCACGGATCCAACGCTGCACGACATGCTGGCGGCCGACGGCTATGCCCTGTTTGTGAGCCTCGCTATCCTGGTGGCGGCGGCGCTCGCCTTGCTCTTCTCTGCCGACTATGCAGAGCGCATGGGCCTGCCACAGGGCGAGTATTATACCCTGTTCCTCCTCGCCACTGCAGGCATGATGCTCATGGCCGCGGCTATCAACCTGATGACCATTTTTGTCGCGCTCGAGATCCTGTCGCTCTCGCTCTATGCCCTGGTGGGCCTGAACCGCGCCGAGCGCCGCTCGTCAGAGGCGGCACTCAAGTACTTTTTGCTCGGTGCTTTTGCTACTGGCTTTTTGGCCTACGGCATGGCGCTCGTGTACGGCCAGGCAGGCACGACGTCGCTCGCCGGTGTGCGCGCCCACGTCCTCGCCCTCGACACCGTGCCCGCCCTGCTGAGTGTCGGTCTCGGGTTGATGCTCGTCGGCCTGGGCTTTAAGGTGGCGCTGGTGCCCTTCCAGTGGTGGACGCCCGACGTGTACGAGGGCGCCCCGACGCCCGTCACGGCGTTCATGAGCGTCGGCGCCAAGGCGGCGGCGTTCGCCGCGCTGGGGCGGGTGGTGATCCTGGCCTTTGGCGGCGAGGCGGGCGCGCCGCTGGCGCTGGCCGTGCTCGCGGTGCTGACGATGACGGTGGGGAACCTGGCGGCGCTGCGACAGACGAGCGTCAAGCGGATGCTGGCCTATTCGAGCATCGCGCACGCAGGATATCTCTTGACCGGTGTGGCGGCGGGCAACGAAGCAGGGGTGACCGGCGTTCTCTTTTACCTGCTGGCCTATGCGTTCATGAACGCCGGGGCATTCGCCATCCTGGTGGCGGCGACGCGATTCGAAGGGGGCAGCGTAAAGGGGGAGACGATGGATGCCCTGCAGGGGCTGCGCCGGCGCCAGCCCTGGCTCGCGGCAGCCATGGCGGTGTTCATGCTGTCGCTGGCGGGTGTGCCCCCACTGGTCGGCTTTTTGGCCAAGCTGTACGTGTTTGGCGCAGCCGTGCAGGCCGGACTGGCGTGGCTGGCTATTGCGGGCGTGATCAACAGCGTCATCTCGGCCTACTACTATTTGCGCGTGGTCGCGGCGATGTATATGCGCGAGGCACCTGAGGGAGGGCGTGCCGAGGGGCTCTGCCCGGCGCTGGCTGCCGGCGTGGGGATCGCGGCGGTGGCGGTGGTGGTGTTGGGGTTCTGGCCGGCGATCATTGAACTGGCGCGCATGGCTGCAGCAGGGCTAATCGGTACCTGACGCTGCTCCCAACTGCGCATAGTGGAGGCAAGATGAAAGGATGGGCGTGCGCCCTGTGTCTGGTCGCGTTCCTTCTCCTGTCTACGACACTCACCACGTCCGTTCCTGCATCGACGCAAACCGATATCTCTGGGCGCACACCGTACTCGGCACAACCGGGCAGTCTCTATGCCCCCACGTCGGGCCAGTCCACGGCAGAGATTGAAGCATCGTCTCCAGTCACGGTAACCCACGTTCTCCCGGTGGTCTTGCGCGCCCGCCGCAACCCGCGCGTCTGTCCGACCGATTCCCCCTTCTCTCTCCAGATCGCGGCGATTCACCAGATTGTTCCCGATCTGAAGGAACAGGCCCTGGATTCTACCGAGGCAGAGTGGATGGCCGTCTATGAAGCGAACTTTGTCGAGCTCATCGACGCCCTGTATCAAAGTGGCGCGTGCTGGACGCGCGTGCGCATTAGCTGGGACGAGATCCAACCCACCGCCCCGGTGGAAGGCGAGCCGCCTGTGTACAACTGGGACTGGGGTCCCGATCACGACGAAAGGCTGGCACTCCTCACAAGCACCGGCGCACATCTGATCGCGACGATCGACGACGTGCCGGATTGGGCCGCGGACGAACCATACTGGCTGTCATGCTCGCCCATCCGTCAGGATCGGTTGGACGAGTTTGCGCAGTTTGTCACCGACCTGGTAACGCGGTACAAAGAGCCCCCGTGGAACATTCACACGTGGGAGCTACGGAATGAGCCAGATGGCACGGATCCGAATCTTGACGAGGTGGGCCAGGGATGCGGCGGCTTTGTGGGTTACAAGTACGCGGCCATGGCGCAGGCAGCGTATCCGGCCATCAAGGCGGCGGATCCTGACGCGACGGTGCTGATGGGAGGCATCGCGTACGACGCGTTTACCGAGTACGACGGCCCGTTCTACCGCTACTTTCCGGACGTGGTGATGGAATCGGGCGGCGCGGCGTACATCGATGCACTCAACGTGCACTATTTTGCTGATTATGCGCTCGAGTGGGAGCGGTGGGTGCCAGGAGGCACCCCGCCGACGTGCGACGACGTGGAGGATGGAGAGGGCGCGCCATATGAGGCGTGGGGTATCGACGTCAGCGCCAAGATCGAGCACTTGCGCAATAGAATGGCGACGTGCTTTGCCGTGGAAAAACCGGTGTGGCTGACCGAGCTGGCCGAGCACGGATACCCGGACCGGCCTTCTACGCTGGAGCAGCAAGCGCGCTACGTCATCCAGGGACACGCCCGGGCGCTGGCAGCCGGTGCGGTCAATATCACCTGGTTCGCCCTCGTGTCGCCGCCTTACGATCCGAATGATCAAGGGCTGTTGTACAGCGACTTTACGCCCAAGCCCGCCTTCTACACCTACCAGACGCTGACGGGCGAGCTGGCAGGCTACACCTACTCGCACACTCTCGACGCGCCTGGCGTCGAAGCATACGCTTTTACCGATGCCGGCGGCCAGACCAAGATCGTGGCGTGGGCCTGGGGTGAGGCGCTGCAGCCGGCATACCTGACGATGCCCGGCGCCGACCAGGTGCGTAGGGTCGATCGAAACGGAAATGTGACCTACGTGGCCGACGGTGGCGAAGGGGATATGGATGGTGCCGAGAATGGGTCGATCCAGATCGAGCTGCCGGCGCCGCCGGCAACGCCGCCCGACACACCCGGAGAGTGGTACCGGTACACAGCAGAGCCGCTTTTCCTGTCGCAATAAAACGGATAAGGGAGGGCTACCGTACCGACGCTTCGAATGTGCTCGAAGGGACCATCAAGGCCACGGTGACTTGCAGCCAGTCATAGTTGTCGCTGCCACGGCTGGAGGAGCGTAACTGCACGACGAGGTCCTGGCCCAGGGTGCCTGCCAGGTCCAGCATGGCCGCCTGCCAGGTATTTTCCACCACCTGGCTTTCGAGGAGGGGCGTGAAGGTCCTGCCACCGTCGATGCTGACTGAAATGCCCAAATCCACGCCATCCGACTGTCCCGCGGCCTCGTCAGCCATGGCATAGGTGGTTCTCAAGCCCGTATATGGATTGTCCTCGACAGTCCACGTTAACACGGTGTCCTGCCCCTGCCCAAAGGGATGGAATTGAACCTGGTTGTGCCGCGCCGCGCCCTGGACCGGAGAGTGCGAGAGGGTGACAAGGGAACGCCCGTTACCGTCCTGCCACGCAGCCGTGCCATCCCATACCAGGGCAGCATCCGGGCCCGCCACCTGCACCGAGGCCAGGTTCGCAGCCAGATCCCAAACCCGCACAGCGGGAAAGAGGCGCACGGTTGTCTGCAACCAGTCATAGCTATCGTCGCCCAGGGCGTCCACGTCCAGCCGAAATGATAGGTCCTGGCCCCAATACTCGACGAGGGGCAGAGTGTGCACCTGCCAGGCAGAGCCCGTGACGTGCTCTTGCCACAATGTAGTATACGATCCGCCACCATCCACGCTGGCTTGCAGCGTGAGGCGCACGCCATTGGACAGGCCGGCCACCTGATCGGCCAGGCTATAGCCGACCTGTAGTGCGTCGTATTGGTTCATCCGTACGTCGAAGGATAGACGGGTAGCCTGGCTGGCTCCTGCGGGATGGAAAAAGATCTGGTCGGGACGGACCTGGCCCCCGGCCTCCACTACGGAGCGGCCCACCAGGGTGTCCGGCGGATCGGGGTAGGGCCTGACCCAGGTCTCGTCCTGCCACCAGTCCAGGGGCGTGTCGCCGGCATAGGCGCGAAGGGTGCCCAGGCTGGAAGCCAGACTCCAGTGGGGGTCGTCCAGGTTGGCACGTGCCGTTTCATTCCAGGGATCGACCCGGAGCGCCGCCTGGTAGGCGGCGCTGGCGCCGGCCGGGAGTCCGGCCCGCACATAAAGAGCGCCCAGGTCCAGGTGGGGCCACGCCAGGCGCGGGTTGTCGCGGATGGCCTGTTCGTAGACGAGGGCGGCCGGCTGCCAGTCGCCCCTGGCCTCGAACAGATCGGCCAGGTGGCGATAGCTCCGGGGCTCGAAGGGCTCCTGTTTGATGGCCTGGCGAAAGGCCGCAACGGCCTGCTCCTCCCGCCCCTGATCCTGGTATAGGGTTCCCAGGGCCCGGAGATAAGGGCCGGGGCGAATCGCGATCCGGGTAGCCTCCAGGAGCCGTTCCTCGGCCCGCGACTCGTCGCCTGCTCGCAGATAGAGGGTGCCCAGGTTGCCACACAACGCGCCGTCGGAAGGGACCTGCTCGTGGGCCTGCTCATAGATCGGGATGGCCCGGTCTATGGTCAAGGGCTGGCTGCGTTTGAGCAGCGTGGCCATCATCCCCTCCGGAAGCGGAAACGCAGCCACCGGCCGGTATAGTTCGGCAAAATCTGGCGGCGGTGATTCCAGGAACGCCGTGATCTCGGCGCGGATCTCTCGGCCATAGCCCGGGTGCCGGATGGTGGGCACAAAGAGCAGGTAGTGGCTGGCGAGCCATTGTCCATCGCCGGGCCAGCCTGCCCAGCCGCCGGGATTGTGGATCACCACCTGGTCGCGCGATTGAGGATAGAGGCGGTCCAGATAGGAGTCAAAGGTCATGGGGTTGAAATACTCGTCCGCGGGCACGACGGCCAGTTGGCAGGGGCTGCCCAGGCATTGTGGATCGTCGAGGACGGTCTCCAGGATGTCGTCCACGTGCCAGTCATCCTGCGCAGCACGGTCGGGGCAGAAAGCCAGGTGCATGCGCCAGGTGCAGGTGATGGTATCCAGTGGAGAACCGAGGGCCAGGACAAGGGGGCGGCTCCACGGCTGCAACCCCCAGGTGCCGGTGGCAAAGGTCAAGGCAGCGGTGGCGACACCCCCCAGGACCCCAACTGTCGAGAGCCACCGGCCTGCGGAAGGCCAGCGCGGCAAGCCCAGGTCCTGCAATTCGCCGAGCCCCACCGCCGTGAGCGCGGCAGCCACGGCCAGGGCCGGCGCAAAATGGAGCCAACCCAGATCGCCCACCCTCTGGCCCAAAAAGAGGTAGAGAAGGACAAAGGTGACGACCAGGACCAGGGGAGCGAGCCGCCGCCGGGCGAGGCCCAGCCCCAGGCAGAGGATCAGGCCCAACCCGAGCAAGAAAGCCTGGACTGTGGACAGGGCGCCGGGCGCCGTGAGCACGTACCACCAGAAATTGTGGGGCACGCTGCCAAAGCCCCGGGCAAAGCTATAATTGGATTCGACCTCTCGCTGAAGCTCGAAAATGGCCTGGCTGTGGGGCAGGTACCAGGCGGCCGCCAGCCCTGCGGCGATGAGCGCCGCTGGCAGCAACCCGAACAGAACAAAGGGGTCGCCGAGTTTCCGGAGCAGCCAGCGCGGCGTCCCCTTAAGGCTGGGCGGACGCCGGGGCGGGGCCTGGAAGAGCAGCATGTAGAGGCCCAGGCCCGCCGCCGGCACGGGCAGGAAGTAGAAGAAATTGAGGTGCATCCACATGCCCGCCCCCAGGGAGACACCGAACAACCAGGCAAGGCCGATGGAGCGCCGGTTGAGCAGGAGCAAGAGCAGGAAGAGGCTCACGGCGACGCAAGCCGGCAGGGCGGCTTGGGGCCGGTACATCCGGGACAGGTGAAGGAGGGGAGGATAGGCTGCCACCAGAAAAGCAGCCAGTAATCCGGTCCAGCCATTGCGGGCCAGCCGGCCGGTGCCATAGGTGGCCCACAGCAGGAGGGCGGTAAAGAGCAAGTTGACCGCCACCGCCGCGTCTTCGGAGCGGCCAAAGAGCAAGATGAAGGGGACGCTGAGCAGTTGGTAGAGAGG
>JAFGIA010000401.1 GCA_016929795.1 Anaerolineae bacterium | reverse complement strand
GGGAAGGGGGGGGGGGGGGGGGGGGTAGGCGAAGGTGAGCTGGTGGAGGCGGAGCATGGGGATGGAAGATTGGAGGGCTGGAGGGTTGGAAGGTTGGGTCGCGGCAGAGGGGGGATTTGTAGATTCGTAGATTCGGGAGTCGGGATCTTGGGTCATAGGAGGATGCCTGCGGAGAGGAGGAGGCTGAAGAGGAGGTCGAGGCTGGCGGTGCCGGCGAGCGCCTGATTGAGGGTGGGGCCTTTGGGGGTGCGGTAGAGAAAGCGGGTGAGGCGGATGGCGAGGGGCAGGGTGAGGGTGGGGAGAAGGACCCAGGGTGAGGCCGAGCCGGCGAGCCACAGGCCAAAGGGCGTGGCGTAGGCGACGATGAGCAGCGCGACGTACTCCCGCCGGCTGCCCGCGGGACCGAGGAGGACGGCCAGGGTGCGCTTGCCAGTCTGGCGGTCGGTCTTGTAGTCGCGATAGTTGTTCACAACCAGGATGGCGACGGTGAGCGCGCCCACCGGTACTGCGGCGACGACGACGGCTGGCGTCAGGGCCAGCGCCTGGACATAGTAGGTGCCGCACACCGCGCCGAGGCCAAAAAAGAAAAAGACAAAGAGGTCGCCCAGGCCGTGGTAGCCGAGGGGGAAGGGGCCGCCGCTGTAGGCCAGGGCCGACAGGATGGCAGCCACGCCGAGTGCCAGGATCGGCCACCCCCCCGCGAGGGCGAGGTAGAGGCCGACCAGCGCGTCGAGGGCGAGGACAAGGACGATGCCGGTGCGCAGCTCGGAGAGCGGCATCAGGCCGCCAGCGGCGACCCGGGTGGGACCGGTGCGCTCGGGCACGTCCGTTCCTTTGACATAATCCTGGTAATCGTTGGCCAGGTTGACCGTGATCTGGAGCAGGAGGGCGCCGGCAAGCGCCGCCAGGGCAGGCAGCGCGGCAAACGCATCGCCGGCGATGGCGAGGGCGATGCCGACGACGACGCCCGAGACGGAGGCCGGCAGCGTCTTGGGGCGAATGCCCAGGCGCCAGGCGGTGAGGCGGGAGACAGGGGCTTGGTTGGCCATTTAGGGCAGGAACGAGCTATCCACCATCCGCTCGTAGGGCACTTTTTCGTCGATGAGCCCGTTTTCCAGTGCCCACGCCACCACGTCGGCGAGCTGCTCGGGGCTGGGAACCTCGCCGGTGGGGTAGGGAGGCATCTGGAAGGTGCCCTGGATCGATTCCGGGACGCGGCCCTCGCGGATGAGCAGATCGCGGTAGGCGTCGGGGTTGTCGTTCAGCTCCTGGGCGGCCCGCTGCCACGCCTGGAGGAAGCGGCGCACGGCGTCGGGCTTGTTTTGCAGGGCGTCGACGCTAAAGGCCAGGATCGACTGCGACAGCTCGGGCACGGTGGTGTCGTCGACGATGGGCACGGCGCCGGCGGCGATGGCGCCGGAGGCGAGCGGGTCGGGCAGGGTGCCAGCGGCCAGTTCCTTGTTGATCAGCAGCTCAAAGCGGACCGGGATGGCCGCCACCTCTTCGTGCACGATCTGGTCGGGCGCCAGCCCGGCCTTCTCCAGCATCCGGTCGGTCAGGTAGGCGATGACCGTGTTGCGGGCGCTGCCGATGGGCACGCCGACCAGGCCGGCCGGCGAGGTGATGTCGCTGCCCGGGGCGGCCAGGAGGCGGAAGATGGGCGCGTCGGGATAGACCTTGCGCGCGGTATAGACGGTCTTGATCTGGGCCTCGTCCTGGTTAAAGAGGATGGGCGAGATCAGGTCGGTGAGCATGCCGTCGACCTGGCCGGTCTGCATGACTGTGTCGCGCTCCTGCGCGCTCTTGACCGGGACCCCCTCGACGCGCACGCCGGCCTCTTTGAAATAACCATTCTGCACGGCGACGTGGAAGGGCAGGACGTCGAGGACGGGGATCAGGGCGATGCGCAAGGTCTCGGGCTCGCCGGCCATCGTGGGGGTGGCGAGGGGCGATTCGCTCGCGCCGCCGGCGGCCGTCGGGGCGGGGGCCGCCGGCCCACCACACGCCGCCAGGGCGAGTGCCGTGAGCAGCACCAGGAACAAGATCGTTTCTGTTTTCCAACGTACCATAGGTTTCTTTTCCTCCTCGAGGCGGCTTGATATCGAGCCATGGCTCGCGGCATCTTTGGCTGACGGTAGGTTATACCACAGAAAGAGATAGGCGACAAGAAACCGGTGGCAAGTGACGCGCCGCCAAGATGTACTTGCCACCGGTTGCAGGCCACTTGCCTCTTGCTCGCGGTTCCTTTACAATGGAGGCAGGCTGAAGAAAGGGTGGAGTGGGCGCATGGACGATACCTTCGCGGTGTGTATCCGGCTGGGGCGGGGCTATGGGTTCGAGGAGGAGCACTGCGTGCAGGACGCGCGGCTGGCCGTCGAGCTGTTCGACCTGACGGCCGACCTGCACGACCTGGGCGACGAGCACCGCGATCTCCTCTACTGCGCCGGCCTGCTGCACGACATCGGCTACGTCGAGGGCTATTGGGGTCACCACAAGACGGCGTACCGGCTGATCATGCAGGCCGAGCTGCCGGGGCTGACGGAGCGCGAGAAGCGGATCGTGGCCAACGTGGCGCGCTACCACCGGGGCGCGCTGCCCAGCACCAAGCATGCCGGCCTGGCCGCGCTCGACGCCGACGACAGGGAGGTGGTGGCGGTGTTGGGCGCGCTGCTGCGCCTGGCCGACGGGCTGGACCGGACGCACGTCGACGCCGTGCAGGGGATCGAGGCCTGGCTCGACGGCGACGAGCTAACAATCGTCGTCGACTGCCCGGAGGGATGCGGGGCCGAGGTGTGGGCCGGGGAGAAGAAGGGGCGGTGGCTGGGCGAGGTGTTGGGGGTGACGGTGCGCGTGCGGGAGCGGGTGGAAAGGTGGGAGGGGGTCTGATCGATGACTCGCGTATGGTCCGTGTGGGTCCCGAGTGTTACGAAAGCTTACAACTATTTTATCGGGTCCGCCTCTGCCAGGTGGTCGCCGTGATAGCAACTCTTGAACAAGTCAAGGCCACTCTTATCAAGGTCAAAATAGGCGATCTTCCATCCTGTTCCAGCGTAGAAGGGCTCGCTTGCGAAAACCTTCTTTTCTTTCAACTCCTCTATCCGCTTGGGAAGGTCTCTCATGGCGAATGCGACGTGGTGTAGACCCGGGCCATGCTCCTCAAGAAATCGCGCCAGCGCCGGATGGTTGATCGGGCGTAATACTTCGACCAAGGTGGGACCACAACGAAACGCTGCCATCTCCACAGTGGTATTGCCTTCGATCACGCGGCGGTCAGTCAACTCAAGCTCGAACGTATCGTGGAAGACGCGCACAGCTTCTTCCATGTCGCTGACAACGTAAGCAACGTGATGAATGTAATCGAACATGCTCACCTCTCCAACCTTTTTATCTTCTTTTCTGTTTATTTTGCAACATGGCAAGCTGTTCTTTGGCAAATTTGTCACCACGATCAAGCCTCAACGCCTGTCGCAGATCTGCATTTGCCTGCCGGTAGTTTCCCAGCAAGCGATGAGTGGCCCCCCTACTACTCAATGCAAAGGCGGAATGGGGCTCTAGCCGTAAAGATCGATCCAGATCCCTCAACGCCTGCCGATAGTTTCCCATCATCCGATACGTATCCCCTCGATGACGAAATGCGAAGGCGTCATCGGGGTCTAGCTGCAAAGATCGATCGAAATCTCTCAATGCCTGCCGGTGGTTTCGCAGCAGGCGATGAGTTTCTCCCCTACTACTCAATGCAAAGGTGGAATCAGGCGCTAGCTGTAAAGAGCGATCGAAATCCCTCAATGCCTGCCGGTGGTTTCCCAGCATCCGGTACGCATCCCCTCGGTGACGCAATGCTATGGCGGAATCGGGATCTAGCTGTAGGGCCTGGCTCAAGTCCGCTATTGCATTCAGATACTGGCCGGTGATTCGATAGGCTTGGCCACGACCCTCCAGGGCGCGCTGATCATTCGGTTGTAGCTCCAGGGCCTTTGAGTACATGGCGATGGCTTGATCGTATTCACCTGCTGCTAGATGCTCACTTCCTTTCCACCGATATTGTCGTGCCAGGAGCCAGGGGGAATCGCCCGGCGTCAGTTCCGGCTCACCCTCTCCCTTGGGCGTAGGTGTTTCCATCTGCTCGTCTACTGCTTCGTCTACTGGCTGGGTGTCCTCCACCTGGTCCGAATCTGGAGCGTCCTCTGCTGTGTCTGAAGGCCTGGTGGGCAATTCGGTGCCTGGGAACTGGACAGGGTGTAGCAGGTGCTCATCATCAGCCCGGGCAAGTACTTCGCCGACAACATCCACCAACTTGTATCCTATGGCAATACTCGCCGCCCACCGCAGGAGGAAGCGAAGATCATCCCGCGTAAGGCCAACCTGGCGGTAGTTACGAACACAGTCGATGAAGCAGTTGGCCAACGCGCCCTTGGTCAATTCTTCCAGTTCTTCGGGTGCGGCAAACCTGACCACGTTTGCTCCGACGTCTTGCATCAAATCGTCGAGTGCTCCGTCCTCCAGGCCGGCATCTGCAAAGTAATAGCGGTGCTTGATGTTGTGCCGCACGACAAGTTGTTGTTCTTGCTTGACAGAATGGGATGTTTCTTTGCCATAGATAACGAGACAGATGTCCGCTCGACGCCTCAGATCGGCAGCGACTTGCTCGCGTCGGAGGGGAGAAGGGGTGATATCTACCAGCAAAGGTTTGGCGAGCCCGGCCAGTGAGTCGATAGCCCTTCGAGCCGAAGTGCGCTCCGCCACCAATGATTCATCCGAAATCACATAGACCAGAAGAGGGCTGATGGCATATTGGCTCAAATCGGGCATCGGGGAATTGTATGTCTCGATGTATGTGATCTGAGCTGCGTGCCCCACGGCGATGGCCTTGGAGCCGATAACATCTCTGACCACGATATCGCCCATGGGAGTCAGGAACTCGGTTTCTTCATTGATCTGAATCTCAACCAGTGATTGATCGAGGACAAGCTCTGGGTCGGCTCCCTCTGGGGCACGATGATCGAGTTCGTGGATTCTATTGCCGGACGGGGGAGGCTCGGATCTCAGTTCGCGACGAAACCCAACTACGCTCTTGCCAGCCTCCCGCATAACTTGCACAAAGCGCTCAGCACCAACGAGGAGTACAAGGATAACCCCAAGGATTACTAGCTCTTGCCACCCAACGTTCATGGGTACTCCCTCCCGACTTGCTGCTTTTTCGAGAGATGCAGTGACCTTGTACCAGGCCAGGGAAGCAACTATCACCCAGCTCTAGAGGGAAGCCGTCGTCTCTACCTCCCTAGAGCTTTTTGGATCAGGGCTTGGATTGCTGGTGTTTGCGCTAGCTTCATAGCCGCCAGCGCGATGCTTCCGCCAAGAGTGACCAGCTTCATCAGCCTTTGATTGATTGATTGCCCATCTGGTTGTGGATTGACCAGTTCTTTTTCGATGGCATTGACCTCTGCAACTGCTTCCTGTTTCTGCTCAGATGGCAAATCGGTCTCTTGTACAGCCTGCCGTAGAGGAATGATCAGTTTGGTCAGTTCGTCACCCTGGACGCCTTGAGATATTTCCACGTGTCCATCGTGGCCAAGAATGACACCTGTAGAGCCGACTATGTCACGAGCCGAAATCCCACTTTCTTTTGCGGACTTGTTTTTGGGCATGGTTTTCTGTCTCCTTGATGGGAGTATATCATCATTTCGGGGAAACTGCAAGCCGGGTTCAGGCGCTCAGGCGCCCAGCACCACGCGCACCCGGTAGTGCCGCTCGCCGTTGGGCAGGGGCAGGACGTTGCCGTCGAGCGGCCGGCCGTCCAGGGTGACGCTGCGCACGCCGCAGCACACGTGCTCTGGATTTTCGACCTCGATCTCGTAGAGGGCGCCCCGGAAGCGGCGGGTGACACGAAAGCCGTCCCACGCGGCGGGGAGGCACGGGTCGATCTCCAGCCCGTCGTGGCGCGGGCGGAGGCCCAGGATGTATTGGGTGGCGGCCTGGTACGCCCACGACGCGGTACCCGTCAGCCAGCTATTGCGCGCCAGGCCGAACTGGGGGTGCTCGTCGCCGAGCACGTTTTGGGGATAGGCGTACGGCTCGCACTCGAAGCGGTCGATGTCGTCGTTGCGCGCGGCCGGGTTGATCTGGTGGTAGTATTCGAACGCCCGGTCGCCGTGGCCGGTCATGGCCTCGGCCATGATCACCCACGGATTGGCGTGCAAAAAGATGCCGCCGTTCTCTTTGGCGCCGGGGGGATAGGTGCTGATGCCGCCCACGGCAGGGTCATAGCCGTCAAAGCCGGGCGTGCTGAGCTTGATGCCGCGCGGCGTGTTGAGGCGGGCATACACCGCGTCGAGCGCCATCCGGGCCCGGTCGGGCGTGGCAAAGCCGGACAGGACAGGCCACGACTGGCCGTTGGCATAGATCTGGCCGTGGGTGTTGGTGCGGCTGCCGAGCGGCTTGCCCTCGGCGTCGAAATAGCGCACGTACCAGCCGCCATCCCAGGCGTGCTCGTGCACGCGCGCTTTCATCTCGTCATAATCGTGGCGGTAGCGCTCCGCCGCTGCCATGTCTTCCAGGTGCCGGGTGAGGTCGATCATCTCGCCCAGCGCCCGGCCATAGAGGTTGGCGACAAAGAGCGATTCCGCGCCGGGGGGCAGGTTGGTCGGATCGTTCCAGTCGGCAAAGCCGAGCAGGGGCAGGCCGTGGGCGCCGGTGTGGTCGCGGGTAAAGGCCAGCGCGCGCTGCAGGTGGTCGAGGACCGTGCCGTCCTCGACCGGGCGCTCGTGGCGGTCCTTTTCGTAATAGGGCACCACCTCGTCAAGGAAGGCGAGGTCGCCCGTTTCCTTGAGGTAGGCCGACACGGCGAGGACGATCCAGAGGTGGTCGTCGCCATAGTAGTGTGGGCCCTCCTCCACCTCGCGCGAGTCGCCCTCGTTGGCGACCATGGTCAGGGGGTTGAACTGGTGGTAGGCCGAGCCGTCGCGGCGCTGGACGTGCAGGAGCTTTAGGAGGAGCGCACGCACCGTGCCGGGGGCGTGGGCCACAGCCCCCATCGCATCCTGGCTCGTGTCGCGAAAGCCGATGCCGCGCGCGCCAAAGCCGAGCTGGTAGAGTGAGAGGTAGCGTGACCATTGGAGCGTGACGTGGCACTGGCGTGGGTTGTAGACGTTGAGCATCTGGTTCATGCTCTCGTCGGGCGTGTCGACCTGCAGCGTCGACAGGTAGCCGCTCCAGAAGGCGCGTAGCTCGGCCAGGGCCGCGTCGACGGCTTGGGGGCGGCGCAAGCGCCGGATCTCGGGCAGCGCGGCGGCGAGGTCCGCGACCTGCCCGAGCTGTGTGACGAGCCGCACCGTCTCGCCGGGCGCGATCGGGCCGAGGTGGTGGAGCAGGGCGGCGATGTTATCGCCACGGTGCGCCTGGTAGTTGCTCAGCTCCTCGCCCGCCAGGCTGAGGGGGTGCGCCCAGGTGCCATACTCGTTGGCGCCGAGAAAGCGCCGGCGGTCGGTCTCGAAGGAAGAGGCGGGTTGGCTCGACGTAAAAAAGTTGACGGCTGTGTCGCGCCGCAGAAAGGCGTACTGGACGAGCGTGGTGCAGCCATCGTCGTCGACGTGGCAGCGGCTCTGCATCGTCTGCGGCACCCAGTCGGCGTTGGTGAACTGTTTCAGCGCGTCGAAATGGGTGTACTCGACCACGGGCACCGCGTCGACCTCGACGGGGTGGTCGAGCAGGTTGGTGATGCGCACGTCGCGGATCTCCTGGCTGCCGCCGGCAGGGACAAAGACGGTTATCTCGGTGCGGACGCCGCGAGACTCGGACAGGAAGCGGCTGTAGCCCAGCCCGACGCGGCACTCGTAGCGGTCGAGGGCGTCGAGCGTGGGGGTGAAAAACGGGGAAAAGATCTGGTAGCCATCGTGCTCCTTCAGCCGCAGGTAGAGGGTCTCGCCGCGCAGGTC
>JAFGIA010000060.1 GCA_016929795.1 Anaerolineae bacterium | reverse complement strand
GTGTAGCGCTCGCCGGTGGGCAAATAGACCAGCGCTTTGCGATCGGGTGTCAGTTCAGCTCGTTTACTCAGCAGGTACGTAGCGTTCATAGTCACGCTCCGTTTGTCGGTACGCAACACGCACTATGAAATACGTACTGCGTGTTGCGTACTGCGTATTGCGTATCGCGCATAGCGGTTACTCTCTTAGCTTGAGCAATCCCTGCTCTACCACCCAGCGCCCGTGGATCGCGCGCACGAGTGCCAGAGCGGTGAGTCCGCGGTGGTCGCTGGGGCTGTAGCTGACGGGCGGCAGCAGCCCGCCGCTCCAGTTCTCGATCCCTTCCAGTGCCGCGATGAACCCTTCGCGGGTCAGGTTCTCGCCCGCGCGCCCAAGCCCTTCGACGACCAATTGCGCGGCGGCGTAGCCGATACGGCTGTGGGTGCCCGGTGTCTCGTCTCCGTACATACGGGCCATGATCTTGCGGAAGAGGTCCTCGCCGCGATGCGCGCAGGGCCCGGAGGGATAGCTGGTGGCACGAAGGCCGTGGGTTGCCTCGGCACCGGCGAAGCGGAACAGGTCTGGGCCGGAGAGCACATAGCTGCTCAGCCAGGCAGGGCGGAAGCCAGCCCGGTGGGCGGCAAGCAGCAGGTCGGCGGCTGGCTTGAGGTAGGTGTAGATCAGCACCAGATCGGGGGTCCAGGCAGACAAGCGGGCCACCCAGTCATCTGGTGTGCTCGCCCCTGCGGGGTGGAGCAGCGTGCCGACCGGCTCGATCTCCGCCCTTGCTATCTCCTCGACAAAAGCCCTCGTTCCCTCTTGCCCAAAGTGGTCGTCGACGCCAAAGATGGCGATCCGCCGTGCGTCCATTTCTGCCACGGTGTACTGGGCCAGGATGCGTCCCTCGACCCGGTAGGAGGGCTGAAGGGCAAAGTAAGTTTGCTTGAGCGGCGTGGCCCAGGTGGAGAGCCCGCTGTGCGGCGAGACGACGGGCACCTCTTTTTCTACCAAATAGTCGAGCACGGCCAGGTTGGTCGACGTGCCCAGTGGGCTGACGATGGCGAACACCTCGTCCTGCATAACCAGCTTCATTGCTGCCAGCTTGGTGCGCGTGGGGTCAAAGGCGTCGTCCTCGACGATCAACTCGATGCGGCGGCCATGGACGCCACCCCAGCGGTTGACGTGCTCGTAGTAGGCCGAGTAGCCGCGCAGCGCAGCCATACCGATAGCGGCGTTGGGGCCGGACAAGTCGCAAAATGCGCCCAGGCGGATCGTGCCGGCGCTCACGCCGGGTGCGCTCGCCCGTCGGGCAATCTCGGCGGGCCGGAAGCCGGGCACGACCAGCCGCGGCACAATGTCCAGGCGCTGGGCCTCTTCGCGCAGCCAGGGGCGGAAATCGGGATGAGCGATCCGGATCAGGGCATCTGTCCGCTGGCGCACCGAAAGCCCTTTCAGCCGGGCCACGCCGTGCTCCGTCACCACGGTGTCGATATCCTGGCTGGCGACGGTGACCTGGGCTCCCTCGGCGAGCATGGGGGTGATGGTCGAGACCGTGCCGCCCTTGGCCGTCGAGCGTAGGGCGATGATGCCTCGCCCGCCGGGCGACATCTGCGCGCCGCGGTGCGTGTCGAGCTGCCCGCCGGTGCCGCTATAGTGGCGCGGGCCGATCGATTGGGAGCAGACCTGGCCGTAGAGGTCGACCTGGAGGGCGGTGTTGACGCTGACCATCCTGTGATTTCTGGCGATGACGTAGGGGTCGTTGGTGACTTTGCCCTGCTGGAACTCGACGGACAGATTGTCGTCGACAAAATCGTAGAGCTTTTTCGTGCCCAGGGCAAAGGCGCCGACCATCTTGCCCTTCCACATCGTCTTGCGCCTGCCGGTTACCACGCCGGCATCATACAAGTCGACCATGCCGTCGGTGAACATCTCGGTGTGGATGCCCAGGTCGCGCCGCTCTGTCAGGAAAGCGGTGATGGCGTTGGGGATGCCGCCGATGCCGAGTTGGAGGGTGGAGCCGTCCTCGATCAACTCGGCGATGTACCTGCCGATGGCCTGCTCCCATTCCGCAGGCGGGGATACAGGGAGCTCGAACAGCGGAACCGGGTTTTCCACCACATAGTCGACCTCAGAGATGTGGACGTGGGTGTCGCCAAGGGTCCAGGGCAGGTTCTCGTTGATCTCGAGCACGACAACGTCGGCGGCCTCGATGAGATACTTTTCATAGACCAGGCCAAGGGAGAGGGACATAAAGCCGCGCCGGTCGGGCGGGGTTGCCGTACCCCAGAAAATATCCAGTTGGTTGTCGTTGGCCTCCAGCCGGACCTTGGCGGCCTGGTGGAGGTTGTTGGGGATGTAGGACATACGACCTTGGGGGTGGGCTTGGCGGTCCGGCGCGCCGTAGAACCAGTTCTCGATGAAAAAGTGGCCCGCCATCTGTGGGTCGAGGACAAAATCATACTTGCGCAGGGGTAGGGCGACCCAGACGGTCACGTCCTCCAGCCGATCCTTGTGCTTACCCAGTTCGGCCAACAGCCCCGGCGGCTCGGACGCAGCCAGGGCGACGGCAATGGTTTGGTGGGGCCGGACCATCGAGATGGCCTCGGAGATGGTCAGCAGCTTTTGTCTGTACAGTTCCTGAGGGTCCATTGCAGCTCTCTCTACGACACCTCGCACGGTCCCCACTGGATGCAGGCGGCGCCCCAGGCGTAGCCGATGCCGGCAGCGACAGCGACCATCAAGTCGCCGTCCTTGAGGCGGCCCTGCTTGAGCCCTTCGACGATAGAGAGCATGGTGTCCTGCTCTCCGATATGGCCGTATTCGGACAAGTAGACGGATTGTTCCTCTGTCAGGCCAAGGCGCTGGAGCATATCCCGATGGCCTGACGGCTTGATGTGCAGCAGGTTGAGAAAGCCGATCTCTTCCCGGCTGCGGCCGCTCTTGCGCAGCGCCTCGTCGATGCAGTGCATCCAGTTGTCCATCGAGACCTCGTTGAGGCGGTCTTTCATCGCCTCCGGCTCGAC